>NZ_JBFBAM010000031.1:33159-102127 GCF_040682195.1 Kutzneria sp. NPDC051319
GACGCGATCAGCCCGACGCGATCAGCCCGACGCGATCAGCCCGACGCGATCAGCCCGACGCGATCAGCCCGACGCGATCAGCCCGACGCGATCAGCCCGACGCGATCAGCCCGGCGTCGCGCAGCGCGGCGAGGAGGTTCCAGATCCGGGCGGCGGCGGTGTCGTGAGTGCTGCCGGGCAGGTCGCCGGACACCCACAGGGTCGTCCCGTCCGGGGAGGCGATCATCTGCAGGTTCACCCCGTGCATCGCGTGTTTTCCGGAGTAGAGGGGCCGGTCGGCGGCAATCCGGCCGATCGGGATCAGCGTGCCGTCGATCAACACGTAGGCCATGCCCTGGCGTTTGGCCTTGCGCAGCGCGTCCCGCAGCTTCGGGGCCCGTCCGGCCAGCAGTTCGACGACTTCGTTGACATAGTGGTGGAGACCGCGAACCCGGGCGCCCACCTCAGCGAACGGCTCGCCCTTGCGCAGGTACACCAGCACCAGCAGTGCCGCTGCTGTCCCGGGTTGAGCTTGCGCCACACCGACCCGAGCCGCTCGCGGTGGGCGCGGACCAGGCCGGACACGAAGGCCAGGGTCTGATGTGACAACGGCAGCGCGGCACGGTAAAACAGCACGTGAAGCCCCTGGCATCTGCAGAACGATCTTGGTCGATAGCTCTACTACCAGGGGCTTCGTCACATCCGGGCGTTGCCACGCCGGTGCTGATCTACCTATGATCCGAGTGGCACGGCTACTGTTTATCGTGATGTCGGAGTGCAGAGTTCGGATGGAAGTACTCGCATAGGAATGCACGTTTCCGTTGAAGTTGAGCATGGCGGTGAGACGATTCACAGCGAGCTGGCAGGCGAGTCGGGTACACAAGCGGTTGGTCAGTTCTTTAGTGGCTTCAAGGAAGGCGGTCTTAGGCTGTCTCCTATTCGAATTTTGTTGCCTAATACTGCTAGGGCTCAGGCCTTTCAGAGGGCTACTGAGGGTTACGTTTTCGGTCGCCACACGCCTGAGTTAAACTGTGTCACCTACTGTAGGAATGTACTAGAGGCTGGCGGCATCGAGGATATCCCGGAAGACTATGATGGTATTATGAATTGGCTTAACGCGCGTGGTAACTGAGCGTTGGTTCGATGGTATGCAGGAAAGGAGATTTGAGTGGCCGACGAGTCTGATCGCGGATTCTCTGGAGGGCTTGAGTATGGCTGGCCTACGGTTTGGGTGACGCCCGAAGAGTTGAAAAAGCCTACTCGTGATCGGATGATAAATCTGGTAATTGCAATGTTGGAGAGCGAGCTGTTTGGCAATGATGATGTGGAGCTGATTTGCCTTTTCCTTGCCGAGGATGCTAGGTTTAATACCTGGTTCGAGACGGTTAATCGTACAACAGGCTTTAGAGATGGCGAAGCTTCGGCGTTGCGAGCGGAAGTTTCACATGTGGCTAGGCGTGTTTATGAGGCTTGGGGCGCGCTCGCTGTTCAAAGCGAGAAGCGTGGCCGAAAAATAAGTGGAATTGAATCGGAGTTGGCGGCGCTCTCAAGGGTGCTGCGTGAAGAAGTGGCTAGGTTGATCGATATTCGACAAGGTGGGCGGTCGTAATCCCCGACTCGGTGTGAGTTGCGGGCGGCGAAGGGCCTGCTGATCCTTTATTGCCCGTTACTGTTGAATGTATTATGAGTAAATTTCGCGTGGATGTTGATCGGAGATCGGTTTTTGTGTGGAGACGGAATGGTAACCGGTTACTGGCGGTTCTTTGGACCTGGGCCGATGAGTGGTGGCAGTAGTGCCAGGAAGGAGTGGCAAGTTCGTGTGGTCGGCAATGCTGTGTGAAATGGGGGGTTCGGGCGGTTGTGGTCGGGCCAGACCCTTGCGGTGTTCGGCGGGATAGACTGGCCGGACCTGCTGTAGGGGAGGGCCCGAGTGTCGGACACGCCGTTGATCCGGAGTTTGCGCGCGGCGGTGGAGGCGGTGCCGGGGGACGTGACGCTGAGGCTGCACCTGGCGGAGCAGCTGCTGGCGGTGGGGGACGGCGAAGGGGCGGCGGAGCAGGCGGCGACAGCGCTACAGCACGACCCGATGTCGGGGGCGGCGAGGGATGTGCTCGGGAGGGCGCTGGGGATCCCGGGGGAGCGTGGGGTCAGGCCGGCGGAAGTGGTGCGGGCCGTAGCGGGGCCGGAGGCGGACTTAGGGGAGTCTGAAGCCAAGGCGGAGCGGCTGCCGACGGAGGAGCAGCTGCCGACGACGGCGGAGCCGAAGGAGCAGCTGGCGGAGCCGGAGCGCGCGCAAGCGCAGCGACGGCCGGAGCCTGAATGGACGGTGAAGCCGGAGCACCCGGGAACGGAGCAGGAGGCGAAGCCGGCGGAGCGGGAGCGGGCGGAGCCGGAGCTTGCGGAGCAAGAGCAGGTGAAGGCGGAGCCGGAACCAGCGAAAGCGGAGCAAAAGGCGGAGCCGACCGAGCCTGAACTGGCGAAGGCGGAGCCGGAGCAAGAAGAGCCGAAGCACGCGGGAGCGGAGCAAGAGGCGAAGCCGGCGGAGCGAGAGCGGGCGGAGGCGGAAGCCCAAGACGCCCAAGAGCCGGTGCCCGTGGGCGAAGTGGTGTTCGACTGGGCGGCCGCCGAAGAAGAACTGGGGTTCCTGGACGTCGAAGAAGGACGGATCACGCTCAAGGACGTGGGCGGCCTCAAGGCGGTGAAGGAGAGGCTGGAAGCGGCCTTTCTGGCGCCGATGAGGAACCCGGAGCTGCGCAGGCTGTACGGGAAGAACACGAGGGGCGGCCTGATGCTGTACGGCCCGCCGGGGTGTGGGAAGACGTTCATGGCCCGGGCGGTGGCGGGGGAGCTGGGGGCGAAGTTCATCTCGGTGACGCTGTCGGACGTGCTGGACATGTACATCGGCCAGTCGGAGCGGAACCTGCACGAGATGTTCGAGACGGCCAGGAGGAACGCGCCCTGCGTGCTGTTCCTGGACGAGGTGGACGCGCTGGGGCAGAAGAGGAGCCAACTGAGGTCCTCGGCGATGCGGGGCACGGTGAACCAGCTGCTGGTGGAGCTGGACGACGTGAGGGACAGCAACGAAGGTGTCTTCGTGCTGGCGGCGACGAACCATCCCTGGGACGTGGACACGGCGCTGAGGAGGCCGGGGCGGTTCGACCGGACGCTCCTGGTGCTGCCGCCGGACGGCGAGGCGAGGCAGGCGATCCTGAGGTACCACCTGAAAGGGCGGCACGCGGAAGGGATCGACATCGCGAAGCTGGCGAAGCGCACGGAGGGGTACTCGGGGGCGGATCTGGCGCACGCGTGTGACGTGGCGGCGGAGAAGGCGCTGCTGGACTCGGTGCGCAGCGGCCGGACGAGGATGATCGGCGCGAAGGACCTGGAAGAGGCGCTGAAGGAAGTGCGGCCGTCGACGGGGCCGTGGTTCGCGGCGGCGAGGAACGTGGCGATGTTCGCGAACGAAGGCGGACAGTACGACGAGCTGCTGGCCTATATGAAGAAGCACCGGCTGGCCTGAGCGAAATGGACAGCATCGGCCGGGCGAGAACGCTGATCGACCTGGGGCGCCACGAGCAGGCCCGGGCGGAGCTGGCGAAGGCCCTGGCGGACGACCCGGCCTCGACGGAAGCCTGGTGCCTGATGGCCCAGTGCGAACAGAAGGCGGGCGACCCGCAAGCGATGCTGCACGCGGCGAGGCAGGCGCTGGCGTCCAACCCGGACAGTGAATGGGCGCACCGGCTGCAGTCGCTGGCCCTGCACAAGCTGCGCAGGCACGAAGAGGCGATTGCGGCGGCGAGGGAAGCGACGAGGCTGGCGCCGCATCAGTGGCAACAGTACGTGGTGCTGGTGACGGCGCTGATCCCGTTGCTGGACAAGCACTATGTCGAAGCGACGGAGGCGGCGGACCAGGCGGTGCAGCTGGCGCCGCTGCAAGCGGAGACGCACCTGACGAGGGGCGTGCTCAACGGGGCCAAAGGGAACCTGCCGGAGGCGGAGCGGAACTACCGCGAAGCGCTGAGGCTGGACCCGGAGAACGCGGCGGCCCGGAACAACCTGGCGACGATCGAGCTGAGGAGCAACAACCTCGAAGCGGCGACGGCGGGTTTCGCGGCGGCGCTGGCGGAGAACCCGAGGCTCCAGGTGGCGAGGGACAACATCGACCTGGTGTGTCGCAGGGTCCTCAGAGGTGCCCGCCTGGCGGCGCAGACGGTGTTCATCGGCACGGGATTCGTCACCATCACGTACGACGGCGGCCCGACCTTCCCGACGGTGGTGGCGGCGCTGCTGGCGGTCATGTGGCTGGTGATGGTGGCCAAGCTGGTGGGGCGCCTGGCCAAACCGGTGCGGAGCCACCTGGGCCGGTTGATACGCAACGACCGCCGCCACACGCCGACGGTACTGTCCACAGTGGCCTTCATCGCGGCCGCGCTGGCGGCCGCCTGGATGCCGGTCTCCGTGTTGACGGCCGGCATCCTGGCGACCGTCGTCTACTTCGTCACCGACCGACTGCGGCGCGCAAGGACTGCTTGAGCGAGCCGAGCGTGGCCAACACGGCGGTGGGCTCGTACCCGCAGTGGGCCATGCAGTTGGCGCAACGGGGATCCTTGCCTCGGCCGTAGGCGTCCCAGTCGGTGTCGTCGATGAGCTCCCGGTAGGTCTTGGCGTAGCCGTCGGACATCAGGTAGCACGGCTTCTGCCACCCCAGCAGGGAATACGACGGAATGCCCCACGCGGTGCAGGAGAAGTCGACCTTGCCCTCGAGGAAGTCCAGGAACAGCGGGGAGTGGTTGAGACGCCACCGCTTGCGCCGGCCGTCGGCGAAGGCCTTGCGGAACAGCTCCCGCGTCTCCTGCACGCCGAGGAAGTGCTCCTGGTCGGGCGCCTTCTCGTAGGCGTAGGCGGGCGAGATCATCATCTCGCTGACCTTGAGGTCGTCGTTGAGGTAGTCGAGCACCTCGATGACGGTCTGCGGGGTGTCGGTGTTGAAGAACGTGGTGTTGGTGGTGACCCGGAACCCGCGCTGCTGCAACTCCTTCACCGCGGCGACGGCCTCGTCGAACACGCCGTCCTTGTCCACGGACAGGTCGTGCCGCTCCTTCAGGCCGTCGATGTGCACGGCGAAGGCGAAGTACTTGGAGGGCTTGAAGTCGAACTTGTCGATGCGCTTGCGCAGCAGCACGGCGTTGGTGCACAGGAACACGTACTTCTTGCGCCGCACCAGCTCGTTGACGATCTCGTCGATCTGCGGGTGCATCAACGGCTCGCCGCCGGCGATGGAGACCATCGGGGCGCCGCACTCCTCGATGGCGTTGATCGCGCGCTCGACCGGCATGCGCTGGCGCAGCAGGTCGTGGGGCTGCTGGATCTTGCCGCAGCCCGCGCATTTGAGGTTGCAGGCGAACAGGGGCTCCAGCTCGACGATGAGCGGGAACTTCTCGCGCCGGCGCAGCTTCTGCCCGAGCAGATAGCCGGCGATCCGCAGGCTCTGGTGCAACGGCATGTTCACTGGTGGACCTCTTTCACTTGCGACTCCGCCCAGTGCCGCAGCACCGGGCCGATAGCGGCGAGGCGGCGCAGCGCCACGACGCCGCCGCCGAGGGTTGCCGGTCCCAGTAGCGGCCGGGACGGCGTGTCGACGATGGCCCGCACCACGGCGTGCGGGCGATCGCCGGCGAGTGTGAGCACGCGGGTGGATTCCATGTCCACGGCCAGCGCGCCGGTGCTGCCAGCGAGTTCGGAGCGTTCGGACGAGTGCACCACGTGGTCGCTGAAGGCGATCGGCCCGTGGTGCACGACGAAGCCGTTGCCACGCAACGACAACGCCAACGAGAGGTCGTCGACGACGAGGTCGCCGGGGGTGATGCCGTCGACGAGGGCCCCGGCGAGCCCGGCGACGACCAAGGGCACGCCGGGCGCGGGCGAGAGCCGGGAGGGGTGCCGAACACCCATCCCGACGGCGATCACCGGCACGCCGCGGAGCCCGCGTCGCAACGCGAACTGCTCGATCCGCAGCGCGGTGACGACGACGAGATCAGCCATCGAGATACCGTCCGAGCGCGGTCAACGGGAAGACCAGCCGGTACAGGTGGTAGTTGATGTAGAAGTCGCCGGGGAAGCCGGTGCCGGTGAACTGCGGCTCGTCCCAGGTCCCGTCGGAACGCTGCGTGGCGACGAGCCAGCGGATGCCCCGCTCGGTCGCGGTGCCGCGCTCGCCGGCCGACAGCAGCGCGAGCAGCGCCCACGCGGTCTGCGACGCGGTCGAGTCGCCCCGCCCGACCCACGACTTGTCCCGATAGGACCGAAGGTCCTCACCCCAGCCGCCGTCGGCGTTCTGGTGCTGCTCCAACCACTTCACGGCTCGCCGGACCGACGGGTGCACGGTCGGCACACCGGCGGCGATCAACGCCGGCACGACGGCGCCGGTGCCGTAGACGTGGTTCGCGCCCCACCGGCCGAACCACGAGCCGTCGGCCTCCTGGTTGTCCAGCAACCACTTCAGCCCGCGACGGGCCGGCTGGAGGCCGGAAAGCCCCTCGTGGGCCAGCATCTCCAGCACGTGCGCGGTGACGTCGGCGGACGGCGGGTCGATCACCGCGCCGAAGTCGCAGAACGGCAGCTTCTCGGCCAGCCGGCGGGTGTTGTCGGCGTCGAAGGCGCCCCAGCCACCGTCCCGGGACTGCATGCCGATGGTCCATTCGACGGCCCGGCGCACCGCGGGCTCGTCGGCCGGCAGCATTCGCCGCAGCGCCAACACGATCTCGGCGGTGTCGTCAACGTCGGGGTAGTTGTCGTTCTCGAACTCGAACGCCCAGCCGCCCGGCGGCAGCGAGGGCCGGCGCACGGCCCAGTCGCCGCGAACGGTGACTTCCTCGTCCAGAAGCCAGTTTCCGGCGCTCTTCAACACGGGATCGTCAGCCGGCATGCCGGCGTCCAACAGCGCCGTGACGGCCAGGGCGGTGTCCCACACCGGAGACTGGCACGCCTCCAGCCGGCGGATCCCGTCCTCCTTGATGGTGAACTCGTCGAGCCCGTGGAACGCCTTCTTCAGCACCGGGTGGTCCAGCGGGTAGCCCCGCAGGTGCAGGGCCAAAATGGAGTACACCCACGGCGGCTGGATGCCGCCCCACCCGCCGTCGGCCTCCTGGCGGTCCAGGATCCACTTGAGACCCTTGCGGATGGCGAACTCCCGCAACGGTTTCACCGGCAACCGAGCGTGCAGGTGCAGCACCCTGTCCAGGCGCTGGAAGAATCCGCCCCAGCTCAGCGCGGGCTCGAAGGGCTCGTCGGGCTGGCCGGTCTTCAGCTCGGCCACCGAGATCCCGAGCGGACGCACGGGCCGCATCGAGCCGACGATGGTCAGCGGCACCACGGTCTGCCGGGCCCAGCAGCCCCAGTCGTAGATGTTGAGCGGGAACCACTTGGGCAGCAGGATCATCTCCGGCGGCAGCACCGGCAGCCGGTCCCACGACCATTCCCCGAACAGCGCCAGCCAGATCCGGGTGAACACCCGGCTCTTCTCGATGCCGCCGTTGTCCAGCACGAACTGCCGGGCCCGCACCATGTGGTCGGCGTCGGCCGGGTCGCCGGCCAGCTTCAGCGCGGTGTAGGCCTCGACGGTGGTGGACAGCTCGCCGGGGCCACCGTAGAAGGTGGCCCAGGTGCCGTCCGCCCTTTGCTGCGAACGGATCCAGGCCGCGGTCTCGGCGGTGCCGACGGGCTCCCGGATGCCGAGGAACTGCCGCATGAGCAGGTCCTCGGCGTCCATCGTGACGTTGGTCTGCAACTCGCCCTTCCACCAGCCGTCGCCGTCCTGCAGCGACACCAGGTGGTCGATGGCCCTGCGCCGGGCCAGGTCGACATCGCTCACCGATCGCGCTCCGTCACGAAGTGCGTGATCTGCCACAGAGCCTCCCGAATTTCCGCAGGGGCGCCGACGGCGTCGAGATCCTCGCCGGCCGCGACGACCTGCCGGTCGGCCTCGGCCTCGGCCCAGGCCAGGCCGCCGGCCTGCTCGATGAGCCGGGCGAACTCGGGCAGCTCCTCGTCGTCGGGCACGCCCTCGACGAGATAGCGCTCCGCGAGCTCGTCGCCGGCCGCGGTGCCGGACGTCAGCGCGGCGACGACCGGCAGGGACTTCTTGCGCACCTTGAGATCCGCGAGCACGGCCTTGCCGGTGACCTCGGGCGCGCCCCAGATGCCGAGCAGATCGTCGACGAGCTGGAAGGCCAGCCCGAGGTGCATGCCGAAGCGCGCCAGGCGGTCGACGACCTCGGGCGGGGCCCCGGCCAGGATGGCCCCGATGGACGCGGCGCAGCGCATCAGGGCACTGGTCTTGCCGTTGGCCATCTCGATGCACTCGTGCAAGGTCACGTCGCGGCGGCGCTCGAACTCCAGGTCCGCGCTCTGCCCGGCGATCAGGTCCTGCACGGCCAGAGTCACGGCGTCGGTGGCGGCCGGCGAGGCGGGCGGCTGGAGCACCTCCACGGCCAGCGTGAGCAGCGCGTCACCGGCCAGGATCGCCGCCGGCACACCGAAAAGCTTCCACGCCGTCGGGCGGTGCCGGCGCTCGACGTCGCCGTCCATCACGTCGTCGTGCAGCAGCGAGAAGTCGTGCACGAACTGAACGGCCACGGCGCCGGGCACGCCCTGCGCGGCGGTGCCGCCCGCGGCCTGGGCCGACAGCAGGGCCAGCGCGGGCCGCAATGCCTTGCCACCGCTGCTCTTCGTGGGCTTGCCGTCCGGATCGAGCCAACCGAGGTGGTAGCTCACCACGTTGCGCACGGACGGGTTGAGGGTGTCGACCGCGCGCCGCATCGCCGGCTGCACCAGATCGGCGGCGGTGGTGACCGGGCGGGGCAGCGTCGAGGTCATCGGGCCACCTCGCTCACCGAGGCGGGAAGCTGCTCCGACAACAACCTGGCCGCGTTCTGTCCGCTGCGCACGGCACCCTCCATAGTGTCTGGCCACCCCGTCGCGGTCCACGCCCCCGCCAGCACCAGACCGGGAACTCCGGTCCGCTGGGCGGCGCGCCTGCGACCACTGCCCGGCTGCTGCCGGAAGGTGGCCGTCCGCTCCTTGGTGACGAAAAAATCGGTGGGGACCTGCCCGGCGGCGCCGGGCAACACCCGGCTGACCTCCGGCAGGAACAGCTCCCGCAGCTGGGTCACGGGCAGGTCGATCCAGTCGCCGGCGGCGGAGACCGACACGGCCAGGTACTGGCCCTGGGTCAGCCCCGACACGGCGGTCCGGTCGAACGCCCACTGCACCGGCGAGCCGACCACCGCGACGAACGGCAGGTCGGTCACGCGCCGCGGGAAGACCACGTGCACGTTGAAGATCGGCGAATGGCCCAGGTCGTCGGTGACGATGTCGGGCAGCAGCTTGGCGGCCGCATCGGATGCGGTGGCCACGACCACCGCGTCGGCGGCGATGGTGTCCTCGCCGGTCACGACCTCGAAACCGTTGCCGTCACGGCGAATCTCCTTCACGGCGGCGCGCAGCCGCACCTGTGCGCCGTGGGCGAGCAGGTAGGCCATGGCCGGTTCGCCGTGCAGTTGCGACAGCGGCACCGCCGGGACGCCGATGTCGCAGTTCTCGCTGCGGTCCAGCAGGCCGGTGCGGAACACCTTGGCCGCCAACGCCAGCGAGGCCTCGTCGGCGTCACAGTTCAATGCGGCCACGGTGATCAGGTTCCACAGCGCGGCAATGGTGGCGTCGTTCTGCCCGTGCTTGCGCAGCCAGTCGCCGAGACTCTGCTCGTCAAGGCGGGGATCGTCCGGATTGAGCCGTCGCAGGGCGGGCACCGCGCGCGCGGCCCGCAGCCGATCGGTCACGGACAGCAGTTTGTACGTGGCGAGCGAGCCCAGCAGGTGCAGCGGCGCCGGCAAAGCCGTGCGGGACAAGGAACCTGGCGTACCGTCGACGCCCTGCACCGGGATGTGCATCCGCGGCTGCATGTCGATGTGGTGAGCAACGCCGATTCGGCGCAGGAAATCGAGGTAAGCGGTGTAGCAGCGCAGCAGCACGTGCTGCCCGTTGTCCACCACGAGATCGCCGCGGTTGAAGGAGAAGGTCACGCCGCCCAGCCGGGCGCGGGCCTCCAGCAGGGTCACATCCAGGCCGCGGTCGGCCAGTTCGCAGGCGGCGGTGAGGCCGGCCAAGCCGCCGCCCACGACAACCACCCGCGCGGTCACGGCCGCGACCCGGCCAGCGATCGCGCCGCCACCAGGACTTTTTCCCAGTCCGGTAGGGATGTTCGGGAGCTGCGGATCAGCCACGGCCGGGTCATCATGCGGGCCAGCAGCCGGTGGTAGATGCCGGCCATGGCCGCGCAGCAGGCCCGGCTGCGGCCGTCCAGCCGAGGCAGCAGGCGCAGGCCGACGGCGTACCACTCCTCGGCCCGCGCGCCCTCGTAGGCCAGCAGGGCCGACAGGGCGTCCTCGTCGTCGGTCAGGTTGCCGTCCGCATCGAGTTCCAGCGTGCAGCCGAACCGGCGCAGATCCTCGGCCGGCAGGTAGATCCGCCCGTTGCGGCGGTCCTCCAGCACGTCGCGAAGAATGTTGGTGAGCTGCAAGGCAACCCCGAGCGCGTCGGCCAGCTGCGAGTCCCGCGCCTGGTCGGGGCTGCCGAACACGGCCAGCGACAACCGGCCGATCGAGCCTGCGACACAACGACAGTAGTGCCGAAGATCCTCGAAGTTCTCGTACACCGTGCCGAGCACGTCGGCCTGGCAGCCGTCGATCAGCTCGTCGAACGCGCCCAGCGGCAACCCGAACCGCAGCGTCGCGTCGTTGAGGGCGACGGCGACCGGATCCTCCTTGCGGTCGGCGAGATTGTGCAACCTTTCACGAACCTCGTTCAGCCCGGCCAGGCGTTCCGTGGCCGGCGCGTCCCCGTCGCCGATGTCGTCCACCAGCCGGGCGAACGCGTACACGGCGCTGAGCGCGCGGCGTTTGACCGGTGGCAGAAGGCGGATCCCGTAGGAGAAGTTCTTGGCCTGCTCGCCCGTGAGCCGCTCGCAGTAGTCGTACGCGGCGTCGACGGTCAGCTGCACCTGGGTCACCGGCCACCGCCGAGCGACCGCACCAGTTCGGCGATCGTGCGGGATTTACGTGGTCGTGGCGTGGTTGTCAAAACGTCGAAACGCGCGTTGACGATGGCGGCCGCGGTGGCCCGCCCGCCCGCGACGTAGCCGGCCACGGCCAGCCGGCCCAGTCCGCTCAGCGTGCCCACGATCGCCGCCCCTTCGTCCAGCAGCCGCAACGTGCGCTGCGTCTCGAACGCGATCAGCGCCCGCACCTCCCGGGTGGCCTTGGTCGCGGCCAGATCCTCTTCTTTCACACCGAAACGGTCGAGATCCTCGGCCGGCAGGTAGATCCGCTCGTTGCGGTAGTCCTCGGCGACGTCCTGGAGGTGCTCCAGCACCTGCAGCGCCGAGCAGACCTGGTCGGACAGGGCGGCGCGTTGCGGCGTCATCGCGTCGAACACGTGCAGCACCAGGTGGCCGACGGGATTGGCCGACAGCTCGCAGTAGCCGAGCAGGTCCTCGAAGGTGCGGTAGCGCTTCACCTGTTGGTCGCGGCGGTTGGCCTGCACCAAACGGTCGAGCGGGGTACGCGGGATGCCGCACTCGTGCACGGTGACGGTCAGATGGGCCCACAGCTCGTCGGTGGCGACGTAGCCGGCGTAGATGCGGTCGATATCCCGGTCGACCTTGTCCAGCAGGGCGTTGCGGTCGCCGGGGGCCTCATCCCCGATGTCGTCGACGAGGCGGGCGAAGGCGTAGATGGACAGCAGCCTGCGGCGGATCCTCGGCGGCAGCAGCAGGCTGGCGACGGTGAAGTTCTCGCCGTCCGCCTTCTTGTGCAACGCCGTCACGTCGGGGCCGACAGGGGTGGGCAACTGTGGCAGGGGTGTAGTCCAACTCGGCCGCGCAGGCGTGTCGACCACGGGGTCCTCCGGTGGTGCTTGCGGAGTAGCAGTGTCGAGCGCCGGTCGCGGTGCGCCGATCCCGGTGCCCCGGTGGGCCCGCCGACGGCCGGTGTCCCCATACGGTGATCCACACAGGAGATCTTCGCAACCTGAATCAACACCATGAGACCTTTTCGGGCCATCGATCACGCGGTCGGCCCCGTCCGGTCATGGTCTCGGGGCGACGCCCTTGAGGTCAGACCAACCAGTCGGTATGTTCTTGCCGCATCAACAGCCGTATCCGATCGGTGAGGATGTGGTTGACATGGCAGCCCACGATGTCGTCGGCGCGTGCGACCCGGCTTTCGCAACAGTACGAGACGTTCTGGCAGCTCAGCTGGCCGATGGCCGCCAGCTCGGGGCCGCGCTGGCGGTGCGCGTCGGCGATCGGCACGTGGTGGACATATGGGGTGGGCACGCCGACCCCGGGCGGTCCAGACCCTGGTCGGCCGACACCGTCGTCAACGTCTGGTCGACCACCAAGGGCGTGGTCGCGCTGGCGTTCCACATGCTGGTCGACCGGGGTCTGCTCGACCCGGACCAGCCTGTCCGCAAGTACTGGCCCGAGTTCACGAACGACACGGTGCTGGTGCGGCATCTGGTGTCCCACCGGGCCGGACTGGCCGCGTTCCGCACGCCGACCACGGCCGAGGAGCTGGCCGACTGGAAATTGATGATCACTCGGCTGGCGGACACCCAGCCGTGGTGGGAGCCGGGGACCGCGTCCGGCTACCACGCGCTCACCTACGGTTTCCTTGTCGGTGAACTGATCCGGCGGACCACCGGAAACACGGTGCGAGAATTCGTACAGCACGAGGTGGCCGATCGGGCAGGGGCCGACTTCTCGATCGGACTGTCCCCGACGGACAACCACCGCGCGGCCACGCTCGTGCAGCCGCCGCCCGAGGACCCGGCGGCGTTCCAGGCGTTGTTCGCGCAGCTCAATCCCGTGGCACTGGCCGTGCTGACAAATCCGGTAGTGGGCCCGGACCAGGGCAACTCGGCGTTCTGGCGGGCGGCGGAGATCCCGGCCGCCAACGGCCACACCACCGCTCGCGGCGTGGCCGCGCTGTACGGGGCCTTCGCTTTCGGTGGTGTCGCCGGGGGACAACGGCTGCTCGGCGCGTCGCAGGTGGAACGGGCCCGAGAGGGCCAGGGCGCGTGCGTCGACCTGGTCATCGGCGACGCCGGCCTCGGTGGTCGCGAGTCGGAATTAGGGCTGGGCCTGTGGTTGTCCGGCGAGGACGGCCACTACGGGCCCAATCCCCGCGCGGTCGGGCACGACGGCTTCGGCGGATCGTTCGGTCTGGCCGATCCTGAGGCGGGGCTGGCCATCGGGCACGTGATGAACCTGATGGGCACCGTGATCGCCGACGACCCGCGCAAGATGGAGCTCATCGACGCCGTCTACTCCTGTCTGTAGAAAACCGGTCGCAGCGCGTGGTCATGGGCTGACATGCTCACCGGGTGTTCGCCGACCTGTTGCGCCATCGCGACTTCCGCTGGCTGACGGTCGGACGCACCGTCAGTCTCATCGGCAACGGCATGGCGCCCATCGCGCTGGCCTTCGCCGTGCTCGACCTGACCGGCTCGGCCGCCGACCTCGGCGTGGTGGTGGCCGGCCGGTCACTGGCCACTGTGGTGGTGCTGCTGGCCGGTGGCGTGATCGCCGACCGGCTGCCGCGAGCCGCGGTACTGCAGGGATCAAGTATTGCCGCGGGAATAACCCAGGCGCTGGTTGCGTCCCTGGTGTTGACGGGGTCGGCCTCCGTGCCGCTGTTGGTCGTGCTGAGCGCGGTCAACGGCGCGTTGAGTGCTGTCTTCAGTCCCGCGTCGAGCGCGCTGACACCGCAGACGGTGCCGGCGGATTCGTTGCGCGCGGCCAATGCCGCCACCCGGATCACCGTGAATCTGGCCATGATCGTCGGCGGTTCCGTGGCCGGCGGGCTGGTGGTCGTGATCGGTCCCGGTTGGTGCATCGGCGTGGACGCCGTCACCTTCGCGCTGGCGGCCTTCTGCTACACGCGGGTCCGCGTGCCGATGCCCGCGCGGGAGCCGTCGCACGTGGTGGCCGATCTCCGGGAGGGCTGGGCGGAGTTCACCGGCCGGACCTGGCTGTGGGTCATCGTGGCGCAGTTCCTGTTCGTCAACGCCGTCAACGCCGGCGGCATCCAGGTGTTGGGTCCCGCCATCGCCGACGCCACCTTCGGCCGTGCCGGCTGGGGGTTGGCGCTGGCCGCGGAGACCGTCGGCGCGTTGGCCGGCGGCTTCGTCGCCGCCCGGTTCCAGCCGCGGCGGGCGCTGTTCTTCGGCGTCAGTTTGGTCTTGCTGGAAGCGGTGCCGCTGGTGACCCTGGCCGTCGCGCCGGGGACCGTCGCCATGATGGTCGCGTTGGCGCTCACCGGGTTCACCATGGAACAGGCCGGCGTCGCGTGGGACATCTCGTTGCAGGAGAACATTCCCGCGGACCGCTTGGCCCGGGTGTACTCGTACGACGCCGTCGGGTCCTTCGTGGCGATGCCGCTGGGGCAGATCGTCGCCGGCCCGGCCGCCGTGGCCTTCGGGGCCCGGTCAGTGCTGTTGGTCGGCGCGGTGGTGGTCGTCGTGGCCACCGTGGCCGCCCTGTGCAGCCGCTCCGTCCGCACTGTTCGCACGGGAACCCCGGCGAGTCACGCTTAGCGGCACACCGAATGTAGGTTTCGGGCAGAACCGAGCTCTGAAGCTCAGTTCTGCCCGAAACCGTATTTCGGTGTGTCTGAGAGCGTGACTCGCGGGGGTCAGGCGCAGGTGGTTTGGGGGGTGGCCCAGTCGGCGTGGTCGTTGGTGTTGCCGTCGCCGCCGTCGGTGACTATGAGGCGGAGCAGGCTGGCGCCGGTGGTGACGGCGGTCAGGGTCTGGGCGGGGGCGCCGCGCTTGATCAGGCCGGAGTCGGCGATCTTCTTGCCGTCGGCCCAGATCTCGAAGCTCACCGAGCCGGCGCCGGTCTTCTCGTCGTCGAGGCCGACGGTGCTGCTGACCGTCGAGCAGCGGCCGCCGAGATAGTAGGTGACGGTGCTGGGCGCGTTGGTGCCGAGGCCCTTGGCGTAGGTGACGCCGCCGAGCGTGATGGGATGCCCGTCGCCGGCCTTGGACTCGCCGTTGCTGGTGTTGCGCTCCACCGGACCGTAGCCGTTGTCGGCGGACAGCCAGGGGTCGTCGCCGAGCTGGGTCGTGCCCGAAGGAATGGGCGTGGCGATGGAAACCACCAGATCATAGTCCATAGTGGACTTGCCGGGCTCGTAGGTTGTGCTGACGTGCAAGGGATAGTTGCCGGCGGGGGCATCGGGTGGACTGGTGACGGACCACCGAGCCGTCAGGTCATGGCCGGATGGCAGCACGGGATAGAACGTCGGCGAAGAGGCCTTGACGGTCCAGCCGGCGGGGCCGGTGAGCTTGACGCTGCCGAAAAGTCCAGGCAGGACACCGTCATTGCTCGTCACGGTGGTGACCGTCGTGGTGACGCCGGGCTGCACGAGGGCGGGCGCGCCGGGGTAGGGGACCGGCAGGTCGGCGCTGGTGTGCACGGCCGGCGGGTTCGACCACCACTGACCACCGCCGTGCACGCGGAACATCGCGGTGCCGTGGGCGGGCACGGTGGCGCTGATCTTGCCGGCGGTCTCGGTGGTCTTGTGCGACCACAGATCGTCCAGCTGGTACCCGAACGCCTTCGGCAGGCCGACCGCGGCGGCCGTGGTGCTGATCGTCGCCGCGGTGCTGTTCTCGTTGAACAGGGCGACGGCCCGGTCGCCGTTGGCCAGCGGCTTGCTGATCACGTGCAGACCGTTCGCATTGGACAGTTCGGTTCCCTGCACTCCCAGGGGATCCTGGTCAACGTCGATGACATCGGAGTTGGTCAGGATGCTCATCGTGGCCGGCGTGGCCTTGCGGATGTCGGAGCCGATCAGCAGCGGCGCGGCCATGATCGACCAGAGGCTGAAGTGGCTGCGGTACTCGGTGTCGGTCATGCCGCCGTTGCCGACTTCCAGCATGTCCGGGTCGTTCCAGTGCCCCGGCCCGGCGTACGGCGCGAGCACGACGTTCTTCTTGAAGATGGACAGCATCGAGCTGTACTTGTCGCTGATGTCGCCGGTGGTGCGCCACGAGTTGCCGACCGCGGAGCCCCATGTCCAGGGGTCGTTGACGCCCCATTCGCAGAGGCTGTACAGGATCGGCCGCCCGGTCGCGGCGAGTGCGTCGCGCATCGCGCTGTACCGGTCGATGTACTGCTGCGTGGTGGTGCTGCCGGCGTTGTTGCAGTTGTCGTACTTCAGGTAGTCCACGCCCCACGACGCCCACAACGCGGCGTCCTGCTTCTCGTGCCCGAGGCCGCCGGGGAAGCCTGCGGTGTTGCAGGTTTTGGTGCCGGCGCTGGAATACAGGCCGAACTTGAGGCCCTTGGAGTGCACGTAGTCGGCGGCAGCCTTGATGCCGTCGGGAAAGCGCACCGGGTCGGGCACCAGGTTGCCGTCGGCGTCACGGGCCGGCAGGGCCCAGCAGTCGTCCAGGTTGACGTACTGGTAGCCGGCGTTGCGCAGTCCCGACGAGACGAACAGGTCGGCGATGCCCTTGACCATCGCCTCGCTGAAGTCGCCGCTGCAGTGGGTGGCGTTCCAGTTGTTGAACCCCATCTGGGGCGTGCGCGCCAGGCCGTTGTCGAGCGCGACGGCGGCCGGGGCGCAGACCAGCGTCAAGCCGGCCGCCGCGGTGGCCGCCGCGACCCCGATCGCCGCCAGCCGTAACCGGACAGACATCGGACCTCCTCGTCGAGATGGGCGGTGAGGCCCATCACACAAGGCGTGTCCGTCCACCACAAGACGTCGAAAGACCACTTGACAGGGGTCGGGTCACGCCGGCGCGCGCGACACCCGTGGATTCACGTGCTGCCTCAGCAGCGGCTTGAATACGTCGAGTACGAGCAACTCGACGATCCGCTGTTGCTTGTGGTGACCGTGAGGATGATCCCGGCCGCCACAAGAAGAAGAGGGATGATCACGGCCGTCCACATGAGGATGCGCCGAATCGAGTGCAGGAGGACGACCGCCTCGACCGAGGCCTGGGCCTGGGCTTGTTCGACGCTGCTGCTCGATGAGATGCGAGTGAGCGACGCCTTGACGTTGTCGGTGGACCAGGAGGCTCCGTACCCCAGTTTGCCGTCCATGCTCGGTTGGAAGGCGGACTGTTCGGGACTCGGCGTGGAAATGGCTGCCTCCTCGATAGTTCCGCGGCACTTGTCGCACGGGCATCGCTGGGCGGCAGACAATAGTTACTTGTGAATGATCAGTGCAGCGTGCCCTCGCCGACGCGCAGGTCATCGGAGGTCTGAACGCAGGCGAGGGTGAACGCGGCCAGCCCGTCGGCGATCGTGCGCACCGGCAGCGACGCACGGTCGGCGGCAGCGCCGGCGGTCATCTCGGCGCTGTAGGGCACGTGCACGAAGCCGCCGCGCACGTGCGGCAGCTCCGTGGCGATCAGGTGCATCAGCCCGTAGAACACGTGATTGCAGACGAAGGTGCCGGCGCTGTACGACACCGCGGCCGGCACCCCGGCGTCCCGCATGGCCTTGGCCCCGGCCTTGATCGGCAGGCCGGTGAAGTACGCGGCCGGGCCGCCCTCGACGATCGGCTCGTCGAGGGGCGACCGGCCGCTGTTGTCCGGAATCCTGGCGTCGTTCAGATTGATCGCCACCCGTTCCGGCGTGATCACGTCCCGGCCGCCGGCCAGGCCGACGGCGATCACCACATCCGGTTCGTGGGCGCGGATCGCCTGCCCCAGCACGGTGATCGACTCGCCGAACACGCAGGGCAGCTGCTGCTTGACCAGCTCGACCCCGGGCACGTCGACCAGGCGCACGGCCTCCCAGGACGGGTTCACGGTGTCCCCGGCGAACGGCTCGAAACCGGTCAGCAGCACGGTGCTCATAGCTCAGAATCCCATCAAGTACATGATCGCGATGTTGCAGACCAGCAGCGGCGCCGCGGTCGGCAGCTGCGCCTTGATGGGGCCGTAGCGGTCCTTCATCTCCAGCAGCACCGCCGGCACGATGTTGAAGTTCGCCGCCATCGGCGTGCACAGCGTGCCACAGAAGCCGGCCAGCATGCCCACCGCGAACACGATCGCCGGGTTGCCGTGGAAGACCTGCACCAGCACCGGCCACCCCACCGCCGCGGTCATCACCGGGAACGCGGCGAAGGCGTTGCCCATGATGATCGTGAACAGCGCCATGCCCACGCAGTACAGGATCACGGCGATCAGCAGCGAGCCCTTGGGCAGGATCGCGGACACGATGGCGCCCACGGCCGTGCCGACGCCGGCGTTGGCGAACAGCAGGCCCAACACGGCCAGCATCTGCGGCAGCACCGCCGCCCAGCCGATCGCCTGCAGCAGGCGGCTGCCCTCGGCCAGCGGCACGCCCAGCGACGCGTGCCGCCGCAGGCCACCGGCCGGGCGCAGGAGCACCAGACCCACCGCGGTGGCCAGCAGCGCGCCCACGCCGAGACCGGTCAGGGTCGCGGTTCCCGTGGCCAGCAAGGGCTTCCCGTTCACGGTGATCGAGGCGATCATCGTGGCGAAGACCAGCGCCACCAGCGGAATCATCAGCGCGGGCACGAACAGCCTGCCGCGCAACGTGTTCGCCGCGGTGATGCGCTCGGCCTGGCAGGTGGTGGCAATGGTCGTCCTGCCCAGGGCCCCGAACCCGGCCAGCCCGGCGATGATCAGCACCGCTAGCCCCAACGGCCACGCCGGGGCGGTCTTGTTGACGACGAAGGTGGAGTAGCAGAAGGACAGTCCCAGCAGCGCCCAGAACGCGGCGCCGCCGTACTGGGCCTGGCGGTAGCTGAAGCTCGCGCCGACCACGAAGAACAGGCCGCACACCCAGTACAGCCACTCGGCGTCGATCATGCCGGCACCTCCTGCTTGTCCGAGGTGCGGGCCAGGGTCCGGTCCAGCCACAGCAGGCGCGCGCCGTGGATCACGTACGCGCAGACGGCGGTGGGGATGGCCCAGATCGCGATCTGGAGCGCGTCCAGCTTCAGGTGGTACGTGCTGTCCACGAAGCTGGTGATCAGCAGGATGGAGCCGATGGCGAGGAAGATGTCCTCGCCGAAGAACAGGCCGACCGTGTCGGAGCTGGCCGAGAAGGCCTTGACCCGCTCGATCTGGCGGTCCGACAGCTCGCCGTGCCGGCGGATGGCCGCGGCCAGGGCCATCGGGGCGATCAGCGGCCGGACGGTCTGCGCCGGCCCGCACATGTCCTTGAGGCCCAGTGCCGCCGTGCCCTGGCGGATCAGCAGGTACGCGGCGAGCAGGCGGCCGGTGGTCAGCGCGCGGAGCTTGCCGATCAGCCGGGAGGCCTGCTGGAGCAGGCCGTACCGTTCGAGCAGTCCGATCACCGGGAGGGTGATCACGTAGATGGTGACCGAGCGGTTGGTGGCGAAGCCGGTGCCGAAGGTGTCGAGGATGGCGAGCGGGTTGAGGCCGCCGAGCAGGGCCGTGACGATGCCGGAGACGGTGACGACCAGCATCGGATTCAGCCGCAGCGCGAAGCCGATCACCACCAGGGCCACGCCGATGAGGACGACCATGTGACCTCCTTCGCGGATGGGGTCCCTGGAGGGTAGGTCTTGTTCAACAATCCTACAAGATGTCACTACGGACGGTAGTTGGCTTCGGAATTGCTTACCTGAGTGGCTCGGATGGCCCTGGAGCGAAAATGAGCCACTCACGTAGCGCCCCCCAGTCGCTCGCCTGGGTGAAACGTCCGACTTCCGGCGGGTACCGGGCGGTGCGCCTAGCCGGTCAACTGGTCCGACACTGCTACACCGTGTCACTTGCCCTGGAGTCACGGAAGGAAATCCCTGCCATGCGTAAGCGCCTCTTCGGCACCCTGCTCGGTGCGCTGCTCGCCACCGCGGCAGCCACCGCCCCCACGGTCACCGCGGCCCCCGCGGCCATCGACTTCTCCGGCACGGTCGCCCTGAGCAACTGCTCGGGCTCCCTGGTCAAGCTGCCCGGCGCCGCCACCTCGGGGCCGGCCCTGGTCCTGACCAACGGCCACTGTTACGAGGGCGGCTTCCTCAACCCGGGCCAGGTGCTGGTGAACAAGTCGTCCAGCCGCTCCTTCACCCTGCTGTCCTCGACCGGCGGCAACAAGGCGACCCTGCGCGCCACCAAGGTCGCCTATGCGACGATGACCGACACGGACATCACGCTGTACCAGCTCAACACCACGTACGACGCGATCAGGTCGAGCTACGGCATCAGCCCGCTGGAGATCTCCACCGCGCACCCGACGCAGGGCACCGCGATCAAGGTGGTCTCGGGCTACTGGAAGCGGATCTACACCTGCAACATCGACGGCTTCGTCTACCGCCTCAAGGAAGGCGACTGGACGTGGAAGGACTCGATCCGCTACACGCCCAGCTGCAACACCATCGGCGGCACCTCGGGCTCCCCGATCGAGGACCCCAGCGGCAAGCTGATCGGCATCAACAACACGGGCAACGAGGACGGCGAGCGCTGCACCGAGAACAACCCGTGTGAGGTCGACCAGAACGGCAACACCACGGTCCACGAGGGCACGAACTACGGCGAGGAGACCTACCTGCTCGCCGGCTGCATGACCGGCAGCACCGTCGACCTGACCAAGGCCGGCTGCGCCCTGCCCAAGCCGTAAGCACCGGCCCCGTAAGGACGTTGAGCTAGGCCGGCGGCGCCGTGGTCGCGCGCACGATGAGCTGGGTGTCCAGCTCGTCCTGCCGCACCTCGGCGTCCCGGTTGGCCAACCGGTCCAGCAACAGGTCCACGGCCAGGCGACCGGCCGGCACGACCGGCATCGCCACCGTGGTCAGCGGCGGCTGGCACAGCGCCCCGAACATCAGGTCGTCGAAGCCGGTCAGCGACACGTCCTCGGGCACCCGCACGCCGCGGTCCCGCAGCCGCGCCAGCACACCCAGCGCCATGATGTCGTTGTACGCCACGATTGCCGTCACCTTCTCGGCCATCGCGAGGTCCGCCGCCTGCAGGCCACCTTCGTAGCGCGGCGGGAACGGCCCCATGTCGACCAGGTCGACATCGTGGCGCTGCACGGCGATCCGCAGTCCCCGGCGGCGTTCCTTGTTGGACCACGAGGTGCGCGGGCCGTTGAGGAAGGCGATCCGGTGGTGGCCCAGGGCCACCAGGTGGTCGATGACCTGCCGCATGCCGGAGCCGGAGTTCATCAGCGCCGCCGGCACGCCCCGCATGCGCCGGTTGAGCAGCACCAGCGTGGTGGCGTCGGCCAGCTCGCGCACCTGCTGCTCGTCGATGCCCGGCGAACACAGGATCACGCCGTCGACCTGCTTGGCCATGGCGCGCACCAGCTGCTCCTCGGCCGCCGGGTCCTCGTCGCTGTCGGCCACGAACACCGCGTGGCTGGCCAGCCGGGCCTGGTTCTGCACGCCCTTGAGCACGCCCGTGAAGAACGGGTTGTTCAGGTCGGGCACCACGATGCCGATGTTGCCGGTCTTGCCGGTGATCAGGCCGCGCGCCGCCAGATTGGGCTGGTAGCCCAGGTCGGCCGCGACCGCGAGCACGCGTTCCCTGGTCGTGGCCCGCACCAGGTCGGGAGACGTCAGCGCGCGCGACACCGTGGCGACCGACACCTGAGCCTGCCGCGCGACATCGCGAATCGTCACCGCCACCGACATCCACCTGCCTTCCTGGAGCAACCGGAACTGTACGGGATCTTCGCGTCAGGTCGCGTCAGGTTCCGGCGTGCTGCCGGGCCGGGCCAGGAAGTCGAAGTCGCAGCCCTCGTCGGCCTGCATGATGTGTTGGCTGAACAGCGCCCCATAGCCGCGGGTGTAGCGCGGTTCGGGTGGTGTCCAGGCGGCCCGGCGGCGTTCCAGTTCGGACTCCTCGACATGCATGTGCAAAAGCCGTTTCGACACGTCCACAGTGACCAGGTCACCGGTTCGGAGCAATGCCAGCGGACCGCCGACATGCGACTCCGGTGCAACATGCAATACGCAAGTTCCGTAACTGGTGCCGCTCATTCGCGCGTCGGAAATCCGTACCACATCGCGCACGCCCTCGCGCAGCAGCTTTTTCGGGATCGGCAGCATTCCGTGTTCCGGCATGCCCGGCCCGCCCAGCGGACCGGCGCCCCGCAGCACCAGCACCGAGTCGGCGGTGACGTCGAGGTCCTCGTCGTCGATGCGCCGCTGGAGATCGCCGTAGTCGTCGAAGACGATGGCCGGGCCGGTGTGGCTGAGCAGCTCGGGCCGGGCGGCGATCGGCTTGATCACGGCGCCGTCGGGCGCGAGATTGCCGCGCAGCACGGCCAGTCCGCCGTCGGCGGCCAGCGGATTGTCGAGCGGGCGGATGACCTCGTCGTTGTAGACCTCCGCCCCGGCCAGGGTCTCGCCGAAGGTCCGGCCGGACGCGGTGGGGCGGTCCAGGTGCAGGCGGTCCCGCAGCCGGGTCAGCAGGCCGCGCAGGCCGCCGGCGTAGTAGAAGTCCTCCATCAGGAACCGGCCGCTGGGGCGGAGATCGGCCAGCACCGGCACGGTTCGCGAGGCCTCGTCGAAGTCGTCGGCGGTGATCTTCACGCCGCTGCGGTTGGCCATCGCGACCAGGTGGATGACGGCGTTGGTGGAGCCGCCCAGGGCCAGCACGGTCGTGACGGCGTCGCGGTAGGCCCGCTCGTCCAGCAGCAGGGACGGCCGCAGGTCCTCCCGGACCATCTCGACGATCCGCAGGCCCGAGGCCGCGGCCATCCGCTCGTGCCCGGAGTCGACGGCCGGGATCGACGCCGCACCAGGCAAAGTCATGCCCAGCACCTCGGCCACCGACGTCATCGTGGAGGCCGTGCCCATGGTCATGCAGTGGCCGGGGGAGCGGGCCAGGCCCTCCTCCAGCTCGCTCCACTGCCGGTCGTCGACCAGGCCCGCGCGGCGGTCGTCCCAGTACTTCCACATGTCGCTGCCGCTGCCCAGCACCTCGCCGCGCCAGTTGCCGCGCAGCATCGGGCCGGCCGGCACGAAGATCGCCGGCAGGTCCATGCTGGCCGCGCCCATCAGCAGCGCCGGCGTGGTCTTGTCGCAGCCGCCCATCAGCACCGCGCCGTCGACCGGGTAGGAGCGCAACAGCTCCTCGGTCTCCATCGCCAGCAGGTTGCGGTACAGCATGGCCGTCGGCTTCTGGAACGTCTCGCCGCCCATCGAGCCGGCCGGCAGCTCGACCGGGTAGCCGCCGGCCTGCCAGACCCCGCGCTTGACCGCCTCGGCCCGTTCCCGCAGGTGGCTGTGGCAGGGGTTGAGGTCGGTCCACGTGTTGACGACGGCGATCACCGGCTTGCCGAGGTGCTCGGGGCCGCCGATGCCGAGCTGACGGGTCCTGGTCCGGTGGCTGAACGCACGCAGGCCCTCGCCCTCGTACCACCGTTGACTGCGCAACATCTGCTACCCCCTCGTTCGCTCTGGACACCGTCATTGAAAACGTTTACTGTGTGTTTCAGCAACCAGGGTACGCCCGAGGGAGCAGCACAGACCCCGGTGTGGGTTGACATGCGCGGCGGCTTCGTCAACCCACACCGGCCCTCCCTTGCCAACGTTGGAAAAGTGCCCCGAAAAGCTATTGTGTTCTTTCGACTCCGGTCTTTGGCCCGGCCGTCCCCGCGTTATCCCCTATCCTGAGCTTCACGTGATCGGGATGGGGACGGTGACTGGTCCGTCGGCCAATTCCGGATGAGAGGGTGCTTGCATGGGCGCGAGGGGTCCGCGTACCGACAACGACCGGTTGTGGATCGGCTACCTGTCGGCGGGCGCTCTCGTCCTGCTCGCCTACTACCTGGTGCCGCCGGTCGGGGCGGGCGTCGGCGTGAGAATCACGCTGTACTGCCTGGACAGCGCCTCCGCCGCCGTGATGGTGATCCTCGGCATCGTCCGCCACCGCCCGCGGCCCCGGCTGCCGTGGCTGCTGCTGGGCCTGAGCCAGGTCGTCTACGCCGCCGCCGACACCAGCTTCTACGTCGCGCACTACGCCTTCGGCATCCTCGACTACCCCGGCGTCGCCGACCCGCTCTACGTCGCCCACTACCCGCTCGTGGTGGCCGGCCTGATGCTGCTGATCCGCCGCCGCACGCCCGGGCGCGACCTGCCCGGCGTGCTGGACGCCGCCGTGATCGGCGTCGGGGCGGCGATGCTGTCCTGGCTGTTCCTCATCGCCCCCAACGCCCGGCTCGACGCGCCGGTGGTGGTGAAGGCCTTCTCGCTGGCCTATCCGGTGCTCGACCTGCTGATGCTGACCGTCGCGCTGCGACTGATCCTCGGCGGCGGCCGCCGGCCCGCGGCGTTCTACCTGTTGACGTTCAACATGCTGGCGTTCGTCGCGGCCGACACGATGTATGTGTCACAGCAACTTGACGGCACCTACGTGACCGGCAACTTCCTCGACGCCATCTGGCTGGCCGGCAACCTGGCCCTGGGCGCGGCGGCGCTGCATCCGACGATGGCTCGGCTCACCGATCCGTCCCCGGTGCGGGACGCCAGCATCGGCCCGGCCCGTATCGCCGCGCTGTGCGGGGCGGCGCTGATCGCCCCGGTCACGCTGTACATCCAGAGCGCGCGGGGCGACCTGCGGGACATTCCCGTGATCGCGCTGGCCTGCGCCCTGTTGTTCGGGCTGACCATCGCCCGGCTGGCCGGGCTGGTGTCCGACCAGCGGCGGCTGGCCATCACCGACGCGCTGACCGGGCTGCACACCCGGCGCTTCTTCGAGGCCCAGCTGCCCATCGAGGTGGCGCGGGCGCGGCGGGCCGGCGGCTCGCTGGCCGTGTTCATCGTGGACGTCGACCACTTCAAGTCGATCAACGACCACTACGGGCACCCGGCCGGCGACCAGGCCCTGATCGAGATCGCCGCCCGGCTGCGCGGCGCCGCCCGCGGCGGCGACGTGCTCTCGCGCTACGGCGGCGAGGAGTTCGCGCTGCTGGTGCCCGAGGCCTCGCTGAGCGAGCTGCACACCATCGCCGAGCGGCTGCGGCTGCGCGTCGCCAGCAGTCCCGTGGCGCTGTCGGAGGACACCTGGATCGCCGTCACGGTGTCGGTCGGCGCCGCCTGCTTCCCGTTGCACGGCGACAGTCCCAACGAGCTCGTCGCCACCGCCGACCGCGCCCTCTACGTCGCCAAGGCCCGCGGCCGGGACCGCGTTGTCGTCGGCGAGGCCGTCGCGACCAGCTCCGTCGTCGTCGCCGACCACACCGCGATGATCGACTACCTCAGTCACGTCGCCGACGAGGTCGATGCCCAGCTGCACGCCCAGGACCACAGCCTGGCCATCAGCCGCTGGGCGCACACCCTGGTCACCGCGCTGGGCCAGGACGAGGCCACCGCCCGCAACGCCGAGCTGGCCGGGCGGCTGCACGACATCGGCAAGATCGTCATCCCCGAGGCCGTGCTGACCAAGCCCACCGCCCTGACCGAGGACGAGTGGCGCCTGGTCCGCCAGCACCCCGAGTACGGCTACCGCCTGGCCCGCATGGTCCCCGGCTTCGGCGTCGTGGCCGACATCATCCGCCAGCACCACGAGCGCTACGACGGCAACGGCTACCCCTCGCGCCTCGTCGGCAACGGCATCCGCGTCGAGGCCCGCGTGCTGTCCATCTGCGACTCCTGGGCCGCCATGCTGGTCGACCGCCCCTACCAGC
Organism: Kutzneria sp. NPDC051319; assembly: GCF_040682195.1. Taxonomy (NCBI): domain Bacteria; kingdom Bacillati; phylum Actinomycetota; class Actinomycetes; order Pseudonocardiales; family Pseudonocardiaceae; genus Kutzneria; species Kutzneria sp. NPDC051319. The sequence continues at coordinate 58,838 of NZ_JBFBAM010000031.1, forward strand.
CCGCCCTGTCCGTCGACGCCGCCGCCGAGCAGCTCCGCCAGGGCCGCGGCACCCAGTTCGACCCCGACGTCGTCGACCTGTTCCTCGACCTGCTGCGCAAGGGCCAGATCGGGGACCTGAAGCGGCCCACCGAACTGACCCCCGAGCAGCAGGGCTGATCAGGCCAGCTCGGCCAGGGTGTTCCAGAACATGAGCTCGTAGCTCTGGATCAGGCGGCCGTACTCGAAGGCGGCCTCGGTGCCGCGCCCGGCGTCCAGGCCGGCCTGCACGATGGCGATGGCCGGCTCGTCGCCGTCCGGGGCGGGGGCGGCGAAGAAGTCGAAGAAGGAGCAGCCGTCGTCGTCGAAGCCGTAGTGCTGGCGCAGCCCGGCGGCGGCGGTGCGGCAGTAGTTGCCCCAGGCGGAGAAGTTGGCCACCACGGCCAGGGTGACGTCGGTGGGCTCGCCGTTCAGCGCGAGCCAGGCCAGATAGGACGGATAGGCCTGGCAGCCGGCGAGGGGCTTGTACGAGCGAAGGTCCTCGTCGGACAGGCCGGCGGCGGTGGCGAACTTGCGCAGGTTGTCGAGGGCCAGGCCCTCGCCGGCGGCGAGGCCGGAGAAGAAGGCGCCGGCGGCCGGGTTCTCGCAGCGTGACGCCAGCACGAGGAAGCTGCGCCAGTCGCTGACGATGATCCGGTGCTGCTCCGCGGCCAGCGCGGCGAGCGCTTTCCGGGAGGCCTTGCCCTCGGCGATCAGCGGCACCAGGCGGTTCTCGTGCTCGCCCGGGGCCAGGTCCTTGCGGGCGGTCTCCAGCAGTTCGCGGGCCGAAGCGGTCATCGCTGCGTGTTCCCCTCAGTGATCGACGGTCGTAGCCGCCGACTGAAGCCCAGCACGGCCGCGGCGTTCGGTGTCCCGGCGACGGCGGCGGCCAGTGCAGCGTAGATCAGTCCGGCCAGCAGCCAGGTCTCGACCGGCACGATGCCGACACCGGGCACGGAATCCTGCCCCGGCAGCAGGCCGAGGCCCCACGCCCCGAACGCCACGGCGACGATCACGGCGATCAGCGCCGGCCAGTTGGCGAACGCGGCCTCCCCCCAGGTGGGCACTTCGTCAACTCGACGCCGCCGCAGCCAGAACTGGTCCACGCACATCACCACGGTGGTGCTGGGCAGGGCGATCGACGACCAGCTCGCGACCGTGTAGAAGCCGTCCTGCACGTCCGGGAACTGCCAGGTGAACACGGCGGCGATCACGGCCATCAGCAGGCAGGTGTGCCAGCGCCTCCAGCCGGGGATCGTGCCCAGCACGTTCTGGCCGCCGTTGACCATCTCGTAGTAGTTGCCGTCGTTGATCGCGACGATCAGCACCGCGGCCACGACGCCGCCCAGCCACAGCGCCCCGAACAGCGAGTACTCGACCGTGTAGTGGAAGGCCGGACCGAAGTCGTACTGGCTGGCCCCGGACAGCTCGGCCATCATCCAGCCGCCGGCCACGAACAGCACCAGCCCCACCGCGAAGGCGATGCCGAACGCCGGCGCCGGCCAGAGGAACTTGGGCTTGCCGTAGCGCCAGGTGTCGGGCTCGTTGCCCCACATCACGGAGCCGATGGCCACGCCGACCCCGGTCAGGAACGGCAGCTCGGAGCTGGGCTGGGGCCGCGCCGACAGGGCGTCGTCCGGCATGGTGCCGATGCCCTTGACCACCAGGTACAGCACCCAGACGATCATCAGCGGCGCGGCGACCCAGCGGGCGAAGCCGGCGATTCCCTTGAAGCCGAACAGGTTGTTGGCGATGCCGAGCACGGCCAGCACCACGCTGATCACGACCACGTGGCCCCAGCCGTACAGGCCGTCGAACAGCGTGGCCAGCAGGTTGAAGGCGAACGCGGTCCAGCCGGCGGCCACGCCGACCAGCAGCAGGCTGACCAGGGCGGAACCGAGCTTGCCGAGGATGGAGCGGGTGAGCAGGGCATGCGTCTGGCCTGTGGTGGAGCCCAGGTATGCGGCCGGCAGCGCGTACAGGAAGTAGGCGACGGCGCCGATCGCGCCGGCGGCGATCGCCTGGAGCAGCGAGTAGCCGGCGTCGTGGTATTGGAAACCCAGGAACAGATAGGTGAATCCGGCGGCGAGCGTCACCCACAGGGCGACGAAGTGGTAGCGGGACCGACGCTCGTCGGCCGGCACGATCCCGGCCGCGCCGGTCGAGTAGTCGTGATCTGTCGTGTCAGCCACCAGCGCGCCCTCTCCCCGTCGCCCACAGTGCTGGGAAAGCTACTACACGCAGCGTGAGGACCGACCCGTCGCCAGGCCCAAGCCTCTTAACCCGAAGGGCCCAAAGTTGATCACGTTGAGAAGTCGGAACGTCCGCTGTGTACCTCCGAACCGGTGAATCAGCCGGCGGAGTCCCGAAAACGCCGCAGGGCCAGTGCAAGCGTCAGCCGGAACCGGCCGGCCGGTTCGTCGACGGCATAGCCGAGGCTCGTCTCGGCCCGGGACAGGCGGGCGGCGACGGAGCTGTGGTGGCGGTGCACCAAGGTCGCCGCCTTGCGCACGGAGTCGGTGGCGACCACAGCGGTCAGCACGTCCAGGGTGTCCTGGCCGCCGGGCTCGGCCGCCAGCCGGTCCAGGGCCGCCACGTCCGGGATGGCGCCGACCTCGCCGACGCGGATCTGCTGGGCGATCGGGCCGAGGGCGCCGAGATCGTCCCAGTGCACGGCGTCGACCACGCCCGGGGCGGTGAACCGCGCGGCGACCGTGGCCGCCCGCCACGACTCCGGGGCCCGCATCGCCGGCACCACAGGGCCTACGCCGATCGTCTGTCCGATGGGGACGATCGTTTCCGCCGGCCCGAGCACGGCGTGCTCGCTGCCGATCGCCGCCTGTGGGCCGGGCGGCTCGGGCAAAGGGCCGTTGCGCACGGCCATCACCCGGATCGGGGTCAGCGGCGAGAAACCCAGCAGGTGCAGGGCCCGTGACCGCTCGGCGTCGCCGGCCGACGCCGAGACGACCAGTTCGACCAGCGCCGGATCGTCCAAACCGGACAGTCGGGCCCTGGTCTCGCCGAGCAGCACGCCGGCGGCGATGGCGAACCGCTCCAGCACGATCTCGTCCAGCGGCAGCGGCTCGCCGTCCCGCTCCAGCCAGACCCGGCCGCCGCCGTCCAGCTCGCGTCCGGCGGCCGGCGGTGGCGCCGTCACCAGCGACATGCCGTCGGCGTCCATCCGCAGCCACACGCCCGTCTCGGGCACGTGCAGGCCGGCCGGGCACTCCGCCAGCTGCGCGGTGCTGGCCACCAGCCGCTCCAGCCCGGCGTGCTGCGCGACCAGGACGTCGAAGAAGCTGATCACCCGCACCGCGCTGGCCGCGTCGGAATCCAGTGCGGACAGTCGAAGCAGCAGGCCCTTCACATGGTCGAGGCTACCCGGCGCCAGCCACGTGGCGGGGCTCGGCGACCCGATTCGCGACACCTGTCGGATGCCGCCGGTCGCGCCGCCGGGCAGTGTTGTGGCATGAGCTACGCGATCGATCCCGAACTCCAGCCGTGGCTGGCGATGCTGCCGGCGATCAGCCTTGAGGACATGTCGGTCATCCGGGCCGCGATGGCCGATCCGGCGGCGCGGGCCCAGGGCTTCCAGCTGCCGGTGTACGAGCCGGCGTCGCCGGTCTCCGTGGAGGAGAAGCTGATCCCGGGCCCCGCCGGCGCGCCGGACGTGCGCGTTCGCGTCTACACGCCGAGTGGGCATAACGGGCCGCTGCCCGGCTACGTCAACATTCACGGCGGCGGGTTCGTCATCGGCGACCTCGACCAGGACGAGTCGCTGGCCACCCGGATCGCCGACCAGATCGGGGCGGTCGTGGTGTCCGTCGACTACCGGCTGGCGCCGGAGCATCCGTACCCGGCGGGCCTGGAGGACTGCTATGCGGCTTTGGAATGGACCACGGCCAAGGCATCCGAGTTGCGCATAGACCCGTCCCGGATCGGGATCGGCGGCATCAGCGCCGGCGGCGGCCTGAGCGCCGCCCTGGCGCTGCTGGCGCGTGACCGTGGCGGGCCGGCCATCTGCTTCCAGTACCTGGGCATTCCGGAGCTGGACGACCGCCTGGAGACGCCGTCGATGACGAAGTTCGTCGACACGCCCATGTGGAACCGGCCCAACGCCGTCTACAGCTGGCAGTACTACCTCGGCGGCCAGCCGGCCGACCAGTACGCCGCGCCGTCCCGCGCCGAGGACCTGTCCGGCCTGCCGCCGGCCTACGTCGACGTGTGCGAGTTCGATCCCCTCCGTGACGAGGGCATGATCTACGCGCACCGCCTGATCCAGGCCGGCGTGCGCACCGAGCTGCACCACTTCCCCGGCACGTTCCACGGCTCCGGCCTGGTCGAGGCGGCCGCCGTCAGCCGCCGCATGTCCGGCGAGATGATCGACGCCATCCGCCGCGGACTGAAGGCGTGACGACCATGGCCTACGCGATCGACCCCGAACTCCTGCCGTGGCTGGAGATGCTGCCGTCCGGCGACTTCACCGACCCCGTCGAGGCCCGGGAGCAGTTCCGGCGCGTCATCGCCGGCCGGCCCCCGTACGAGACGTCGACGCCGGTCTCCACCGAGGAGAAGCTGATCCCCGGCCCCGACGGCGCGCCCGACGTGCGGATCCGCGTCTACACGCCGGCCGGCCGCCCGGCGCCGCGGCCCGGCTACCTCTCCATCCACGGCGGCGGCTTCGTCATCGGCGACCTGGACATGGATGAGGCCGGTTCGCTCGCCATCGCCGACGAGATCGGCGCCGTCGTGGTGTCCGTGGACTACCGGCTCGCGCCCGAACATCCGTACCCGGCCGGCATCGAGGACTGCTACGCCGCGTTGGCCTGGACCGCCGCCAATGCCGCCGACCTCGGCATCGACCCCGACCGCCTCGCCATCGGCGGCGGCAGCGCCGGCGGCGGCCTGTCCGCCGGCCTGGCGCTGCTGGCCCGTGACCGCGGCGGGCCGGCCATCTGCTTCCAGCACCTCGGCATTCCCGAGCTCGACGACCGGCTCGACACGCCGTCCATGACCCAGTTCGTCGACACCCCCATGTGGAACCGCCCCAGCGCCGTGATCAGTTGGGACGCGTACCTCGGCGGCCGCCCCGCCGACCAGTACGCCTCGCCCGCCCGCGCCGAGGACCTCTCCGGCCTGCCGCCCGCCTACGTCTCCGTGTGCGAGTTCGATCCTCTCCGCGACGAGGGCCTCAGCTACGCGCACCGCCTCATCCAGGCCGGCGTGCCCACCGAGGTGCACCACTACCCGGGCACCTTCCACGGCTCCGGCCTCGTCGAGTCGGCCACCGTCAGCCGGCGCATGGCGGCCGAGACGATGGACGCCCTCCGCCGCGGTCTCAAGGCCTGAGCCCGTCCGGATTTCCCTGCAACCGGTTCCATGGGCCGAAAGGGAAAGATCCTCGGGACAGGTGGACCGCGGGCGTGTTGCCGGGCAGTGGCGGCGGGCGTATGGTCCGCGCAACTGAACAGGTCTGGACAGGATCAGAGGAGCCCTCGATGGCGCCCGGTGCGGACTCGGCCCCACTCCAGGTGGAGGCCAACGGCATCAATGTGATCGGCGACGACGAGCGCAAGGGCACGGCCAGACAGCTGTTCTGGCCCTGGTTCGGGGCCAACGTCTCGGTGCTGGGCCTGAGCTACGGCTCGTTCACGCTGGGCTTCGGCATCTCCTTCTGGCAGGCGGCGATCGCCGGCGTGGTGGGCATCGTCTTCTCGTTCCTGCTGTGCGGCTTCGTCGCGGTGGCGGGCAAGCGGGGATCGGCGCCGACGATGATCCTGAGCCGGGCGGCGTTCGGCGTGCGCGGCAACTGGCTGGCGACGGCGATCTCCTGGGTCCTCACGGTGGGCTGGGAAACCGTGCTGACGGTGCTGGCCACGCTGGCCACGGCGACGGTGTTCACGCAGCTGGGCTGGGGCGGCGGCCCGGTGGTGAAGATCCTGGCGCTGGTGGTGGTCGCGATGCTGACCATCGGCGGCGGCGTGATGGGCTTCGACCTGATCATGCGCATGCAGACCGTGATCACGATCGTCACCGCCGTGCTGACGCTGGTGTTCATCGCCTTCGTGATCCCGCACATCGACTGGGCCAAGGTGGCCGCCGTCCCGGCGGGGTCGCCGGGCAGCGTGGTCGGCGCGCTGGTGTTCCTCATGACCGGCTTCGGCCTGGGCTGGGTGAACGCGGCGGCGGACTACTCCCGCTACCTGCCGAGGACCACCTCGGGCCGGGCGGTGATCGGCTGGACGACGTTCGGCTCGGCGCTGGCCCCGGTGGTGCTGCTGGTCATGGGCCTGCTGCTGGCGGCCTCGTCCCCGGACCTGAACAAGGCGATCGCGGCCGACCCGATCGGCGCGCTGGCCAGCGTCCTGCCCACCTGGTACCTGGTGCCGTTCGTGATCGTGGCGGTGCTCGGCCTGGTCGGCGGCGCGGTGCTGAACATCTACTCCTCGGGCCTGGCCCTGCTGGCCGCCGGCCTGAAGGCGCCGCGGTTCGTGGCCGCGCTGATCGACGGCACGATCATCATCCTCGGCACGATCTACGTCGCCTTCTTCGCCGACGACTTCCTGGGGCCGTTCCAGGGTTTCCTCATCACGCTGGGCACGCCGATCGCGGCCTGGTGCGGCGTGATGCTGGCCGACATCGCCTCCCGCCGCAACGGCTACTCGGAGACCGACCTGTACGACCCGAAGGGTCGCTACGGCAGCGTGCGCTGGCTGGCGGTCGGCGTCGTGGTGGTGTCCACAGTGGTCGGTTGGGGGCTCGTCACCAACACGTACGCGGAATGGCTGTCCTGGCAGGGATATCTGCTCAGCCCGCTCGGGCTCGGCGGCCGTGACGGCGCATGGGCGGCGGCGAACCTGGGCGTGCTCGCGGCCCTGGTGATCTCCTTCGTGGTCACGTGGGCGGCGCAGCGGTCGCAGGTGCGCAAACAGGAGCTGGTGACGGCATGAAGGCCCACCTCGCGGTGATAGACATGCAGTACGTGTTCGCCGATCCCCAGAGTCCTTGGTTCACCCCGGGCTTCGAGGGCGTGATGGCCCCGATCCACAAGCTGGCGGCGGCGTTCAGGAACGTCACGTTCACCCGTTTCGTCGCCCCGGAACGGCCGGTCGGCGCCTGGCGGCTGTACTACCAGCGCTGGCCGTTCGCGGTGCAGCCACCGGATGCCGAGATCTACCAGCTGGTCGACGGCCTGCAAGGGTCCACAGTGGACGAGACCACCTTCGGCAAGTGGGGCCCGGACCTGGCCGAGCGGGTCGGCGACGCCGATGTGCTGGTGCTGGCCGGGGTGGCGACGGACTGCTGCGTGCTGTCGACGGCGCTGGCGGCGGCCGACGCGGGCATGCTGACCTGGATCGTCGCGGACGCCTGCGCCGGCATGGACGACGCGGCGCACGAACGGGCCCTGGACATCGCCCGCGGCTACAGCCCGCACATCGAGGTCAAGACGTTGGACGAGGTGCTGACGTGCTGCGTCTGAAGTACGAGCAGATCGCCGACCAGCTGGCGCGGGACATCCGCGGCGGCCGCTTACCGCGTGGCGCGCGGCTGCCCGGCGAGCACGTGCTGGCCAGCCGGTTCGAGGTCAGCCGCAACACGATCCGCCAGGCCCTGGCCGAGCTGGGCAGCCGTGGCCTGATCGCCACCCACTCCGGCAAGGGCTCGTTCGTCACCTTCGACGACCGCCCGCTGGACGACCGCATCGGCTGGACGCGGGCGCTGGCCGAGCAGGGCGTGCACACCACGGTCGAGGTCATCCGGCTGGAGCTGGTCACCGACCGGGCGATGGCCGATCGGTTCGGCGTCGAGGACGACGAGTTCGTGGCGCTCGACCGTGTCCGGTCCATTGTGGACGGACCGCCGATCTCCTTCGAGTGCACCAGGGTCGCCGCCACCGGCCCGATGCGCGAGCTGACCGAGTCCGGTCTGGACGGATCGCTGTACGACGTGCTGCGCGCGGAGGGCCTGGTGCCCGAACAGGGGGAGGAGTGGGTCGAGTTGGGACAGATCACCGAGGTGGAGGCGGCTGTGCTCGGCCGTTCGCCGGGGGAGCGCTTCCTGCGGGCCCGCCGGCTGTGCCGGGATCGCCACGGTGTTTTCGTGGAGCACACGGAGAGTCTGCTGGATCCGGACCGCTTCCGGCTGCACCTGAAGTTCGGTGGCGTGGAGTGAGCCGCGCGCTGGCGGCGTTCACCGGACTGGCCATCGGCGACGCGCTGGGCATGCCGACGCAGTCGATGCCGCGGGAGGCGATCCAGGCCCGCTACGGCGTCCTCACCGGATTCGAGCCGGGGCCGGCGGACCAGCCGATCGCGCCGGGCATGGCCGCCGGCTCGATCACCGACGACACCGAGCAGGCGGTCCTGGTGGCGCGGCTGCTGATCGCCGGCGACGGGCACGTCGACGCGCACCGGCTGGCGGCCGACCTGCTGGCGTGGGAAGAGGACATGCGCCGCCGCGGCTCGCTGGACCTGCTCGGGCCGTCGACCAAGGCCGCGGTGAGCGCGGTGGCGGCGGGCGAGAGCCTGGAGCGGGCCGGACGGTTCGGCACGACCAACGGCGCCGCGATGCGAATCACCCCTGTCGGCATCGCGCACGGCGTCGACGACCTTCCGTCCCTTGTGGACAGTGTCGTCGAGGCCAGCTGGGTCACGCACAACACGGGTGTCGCGCTGTCCGGCGCGGCGGCCGTGGCGGCCGCGGTGAGCGCCGGCATCGCCGGCGCCACCGTCGCCGAGGCCACGAAGATCGCGGCCGAGGCGGCGGGATTGGCTTCGGGACGAGGAAACTGGATCGCCGCCGGCGACGTGGGCACGCGGCTGGCCTGGGCCAGCGAGGTCGTCGAGGACCTGCCGCCGGGTGAGGCCGCCGACACGATCTACCGGCTGGTCGGCACCAGCGTCGCCACACAGGAGTCGGTGCCGGCCGCTTTTGCCGTGCTGGCCGTGCATCCGGACGATCCGTGGCGGGCCTGCCTGCTCGCGGCCTCGCTCGGCGGCGACTGCGACACCATCGCCGCCATCGTCGGGGCGATCGCCGGTGCCTGTCACGGCGACGACGCCTTCCCGGACGAGGCGGTGCGCACCATCCACGCGGTCAACGACCTTCCGTTGGCCGGACTGACCGCGGAACTGCTGGCGCTGCGCGGATGAGCCGCTTGGTGCACGTGGGCCAGGTGATCGTCGACATCGTGATGTACGTGCCGAGGCTGCCCGAGCGGGGCGGCGACGTGCTGGCGACCGGCGGCGGAACCGAGGTCGGCGGTGGCTTCAACGTGCTCACCGCCGCCGTGCGGCAAGGCCTGACCGCCGCCTACGGCGGCATGCATGGCACCGGGCCGTGGGGCGATCTCGCCCGCAAACGCTTGGCGCAGGAGCACATCGACGTGCTCCAGCCGAAGATGTCCGCGCTGGACACGGGGTTCACGGTGGCGCTGGTCGATGCCGAAGGGGAGCGGACGTTCGCCACCACCTTCGGCGCGGAAGGTCAGCTGCGCACGAACGACCTGCGACGGATCCAGATCTTCCCCGACGACATCGTGTATGTCTCGGGCTACGGCCTGGCGTTGCCGGTGAACGGGCCGGCGGTGAACTCCTGGCTGTCCACTGTGGACCCAGGCATTACTGTGGTGCTCGATCCGGGCCCGCTGGCGGCGGAGATCCCCGAAGCCGTGCTGAAACCGGTGATCGACCGGGCCGACTGGATCAGCTGCAACGAGCGTGAGGCCAAGCTGCTGACCGGCGAGGACGACCCGGTCAAGGCCGTCCAGGCCCTGCGGCGGCGCAACGCCATCGTCCGCACCGGGGCCGGCGGCTGCGTGCTGGCGACGTCCGACGACGTGATCGCGGTGCCGGGCTTCCCAGTCGAGGTGGTGGACACCAACGGCGCCGGCGACGCGCACACCGGCGCGTTCATGGCCGGCCTGGCCGCCGGACTCCCGCCGAGACAGGCCGCGCGGCGGGCCAACGCCGCCGCAGCGATCGCCGTCACCCGACGAGGGCCGGCCTCTGCCCCTACGATCGAGGAGGTGCACAAGCTGCTGAGCGACGAGGAGCCTGGGGATGTCGCTGACTGACAAGGTGGCGGCCGCGGTGGCGAACCCGCTGGCCACGGCCGAGTTCGACCCGCACGCCGAGCTGACGGAGGTGCTGGCCGGCATCGGCATGAGCCCCTCCGACACCGGCGGCGAGATCACCTTCGTCGGCGCGGACCCCGTGGTGCCGAGCACGCTGCGCCTCGGCGGCGCGGCCGGCATCGCCCTGGTCGCCAAGTCGGCGGCGATGGCCAAGCTGTGGCGGCTGCGCGGCGGCGAGGGCCAGGACATCTCCGTCGACCTGCGGGTCACCCCGCATCGGCTGTGCCCGTTCTACGACCGCAAGTGGGAGAAGCTCAACGGCCACGTGCCGGTGTCGGCGGCCAATCCCACCAACGCCTTCGGCTTCGCCTTCTACCGCACCGCCGACGACCGCTGGGTGATGCCGCTCAACCCGTACCCGAAGATCAAGGTCGCCGCCCAGAAGCTGCTGGACGTGCCGGACGACCCCGAGCGAGTGGCCCAGGCGGTGTCCAAGTGGGACGCCCGTGACCTGGAGGCCGCGGCCGTCGAGGCCGGTGTGGTGCTGCCGATGCTGCGCTCCACCGAGGAGTTCCTGGCCGAGCGGACCGGCATCGAGGACCTGCCGCTGATCGAGATCACCAAGATCGGGGACTCCTACCCCGAGCCGCTGCCGGGCGGCGTGGAGCTGCCGCTGTCGGGTGTCAAGGCACTCGGCATGGGGCACGTGATCGCCGGCGCCGGGGCCGGCCGGGCGCTCGCGCTGCACGGGGCCGATGTGCTGAACCTGTGGCGGGTCAACGAGTTGGAGCACGATGTCACGTACATCACGGCCAACGTCGGTGTGCGCTCGGCGACGGTCGACCCCGCCGCGGACCGGGAGTTGATCACTGGCCTGCTGGCCGGCGCGGACGTGTTCTACGCCAACCGCCGCCCCGGCTACCTGGCTCAAATCGGCGTCGCGCCCGAGCAGGCGGCGCAGGTCCGGCCGGGCATCGTGCACGTCACGGCCTCGCTCAACGGTGAGCACGGGCCGTGGGCCGGCCGGGTCGGCTTCGACCAGACCGCCGGCAGCCTGGTCGGCATGATGAACCTGGAAGGCAGCGACGAGGGCCCGAAGCTGCCGCCGATCCTCGTGGTCAACGACTACATCGTGTCCTGGCTGATGGCCACCGGCGCGGCCGAGGCGCTGGCCCGCCGGGCCGTCGAGGGCGGCAGCTACCGCGTGCACGTGTCGCTGACCCGGGCCGCGCTGTGGATCCTCAGCATGGGCGTGTTCGACCAGGCCTACGCCGCCGAGACGGCGGGAAGCGTGGAGCAGCACCGGTATCTGGACCCAGAGACGTTCACTGTGGACACTCCGCTCGGCGCGTACCAGGGCGTGACCGAGCAGGTGCGGATGTCGCGGACGCCCGGGCGCTACGCGGTGCCGCTGGTGCCCCGCGGCGCGTCCCGCCCGGTGTGGCTCTGACCGAACAGGTGAGTTCCGACATGTCGGGCGGGCATCGGCTCGGCCGATGCCGTCATCCGAGCTAGGCTCGGCCCATGACCGATGTCCTCCAGCAGATCCCGGCCGTCGTCGACCGCCTGCGGGCCGCGTTCCGGTCCGGGCGCACCAAGCCGCTGTCGTGGCGGCGCGAGCAGCTGGCCGCGCTGCGGGCGATGCTGACCGAGCAGGAGGACGCGTTCGCCGAGGCGCTGTTCGCCGACCTGGCCAAGAACGCCGCCGAGGCCAAGCGCACCGAGATCCACTTCGTGGTCCGCGAGATCGACCACACGCTGGAGAACCTGGACGCCTGGCTCGCGCCGGAGGACGCCGAGCTGCCCGAGCGCCTGCTGCCCGGGCGCGGCACGGTCGTGCGCGAGCCGCTGGGTGTGGTGCTGGTCATCGGCCCGTGGAACTACCCGCTGCAACTCGTGCTGGCCCCGCTGGTCGGCGCGCTGGCCGCCGGCAACGCCGGCGTGCTCAAGCCGAGCGAGCTCGCACCGGCCACCACCGCGGCCATCGCCCGATTCGTGCCGCAGTACCTCGACCAGGAGGCCGTCGCCGTCGTCGAGGGCGCGATTCCCGAGACCACCGCGCTGCTGGAGCAGCAGTTCGACTACATCTTCTACACCGGCAACGGTGTCGTCGGCCGCATCGTGATGACCGCCGCGGCCAAGCACCTCACGCCGGTCGCGCTGGAGCTCGGGGGCAAGAGCCCGGTCGTCGTGGACGCCGAGGTCGACCCGGTCGTCACCGCGCAGCGGCTGGTCGAGACCAAGTTCCTCAACGCCGGGCAGACGTGTGTGGCCCCGGACTACGTGCTGGCCATCGGCGAAGCCGGCGGCAAGCTGGAAGCCGCGCTGGCCGACGCCGTGCGGGCCAAGTTCGGCGACGACCCCTCGGACAGCCCGGTGTACGGCCGGATCGTCAACCACCGCCACTTCGACCGGCTCAGCGCCCTGCTGGCCAGCGGCCGGGTCGTGGTCGGCGGTCAGACCGACCGCGAGCACAAGTACATCGCGCCGACCGTGCTGGCCGACGTGTCGCCGGAGTCGCCGGTGATGGGCGAGGAGATCTTCGGCCCCATCCTGCCGATCATCTCCGTGCCCTCGCTGGACGCGGCGATCGAGTTCATCACCGCGCGGGACAAGCCCCTGGCGCTCTATGCCTTCACCGAGTCCGAGCCGACCAAGGACCGCATCCTCACCGAAACCTCTTCCGGCGCAGTCGGTTTCGGGCTGCCGGTGATGCACCTCGGCGTGCCGAGCCTGCCGTTCGGCGGGGTGGGGGAGAGCGGCATGGGCCGGTACCACGGCAAGTACTCCATCGACACCTTCAGCCACCTCAAGGCCGTGCTGGACAAACCGCTTGCGTGAGCCGATAGCTTCGGGACGTGCCCGAGGCTGCCGAGCTCTACAACGCGATGAACCCGTGGTCCGGCCGTGGCGACGACCGGTTCTATCTCGACCTCGTGCTCGGCGCCGACGCCGTGCTCGATGTCGGCTGCGGGACGGGAACGTTGCTGTCCAAGGCCCGCGAGGCCGGGCACACCGGGCGGCTGGTCGGCTTCGATCCCGATGCCGACATGCTCGCGCAGGCCCCCGGTGGTCTCGACCTGTCGCTGGGGGACATGTCGACCCCGCGCTGGGACGGCGAGTTCGATCTCGCCGTGATGACCGGGCACGCTTTCCAGTGCCTGCTCACGGATTCCGACGTGCTGACCACCCTGCGCGGCGTGCGCGACGCCCTGAAACCCGGTGGCCGCTTCGTTTTCGAGACCCGCAACCCGGTAGCCCGGGAATGGGAGCAGTGGCCGAAGGGCGGCTTCGAGTTCCCGTGGGAGGGCGAGCAGGTCCGCGTGTTCTACGAGGTGCGGCCGATCGTCGGCGACGTCGTCGACGTGGTGGAGAACATCGTCGCCGACGGCTGGCAGCGGGCCGACGCGGGGCAACTGCGATTCCTGTCGGCCGAACGCCTGGCCGAGTTGGTCGCCGAAGCCGGGCTCTCACTGGAGGAGCAGTACGGCACCTGGGACCGCGACCCGTTCACGCCCGACAGCGCCGAGATCATCTCCGTGCTGCGTCGCGCCTGACTCAGCCGATCATGTCCGACGACAGCTGCCACAGCCGGGCCGCGTGCTCCGGGTCGACGGCGTAGTCGGCCACGCCGCGTCGAATCCCGGCCTGGTGCGGGCCCGCCTCGTCGCAGTCCTCGAAGTACCGGCCCGTGACCCCCTCGACCAGCGGCGACGCCGCCAGCAGGACCGAGGTCGCGGCGCCCTGCTCGATGGTCTTCCAGGAGACGTCCGTGCTGCTGGCGTCGAAGGAGGTCGGGCTGTTGCCGATGTCCCCGATGTGGCGGCTCAGGTTGGTGCTGGTGATGCGGCCCGGGTTGAGGGCGTTGACCGCGATGCGGTCCGGGGCCCAGCGGCGGGCGGCTTCGACGGCGAACAGGATGTTGGCCGTCTTGGACTGCGAGTAGGCGGCCCACGGGTCGTACGGGTGGCGCTCGAAGTTCACGTCGTCCCACTGCACGTCGCCGTTGATGTGGCCCACCGAGCTCACCGAGACCACCCGCGCGCCCGGCGTCAGGTCGTCGTGCAGGCCCGTGGCCAGTGCGAAGTGGCCGAGGTGGTTCGTCGCGAACTGCATCTCCCAGCCCTGCTTCGTGCGTTGCAGCGGCGTCGCCATGACGCCCGCGTTCAGCACCAGGATGTCCAGCGGGCCCTCCCAGGCACTCACGAAGCCCCGGACCGACCCTTGATCGGCCAGGTCGAGGTAGGCCGCCCGTGCCCCGATCTCCTGCGCCACCCGCGTGCCGGCGTCCAGGTCGCGGACGCCGATCGTCACCTCCGCCCCCGCCTTGGCCAGCACGCGGGCCGTCTCCCGCCCGATGCCCGACGCCCCTCCCGTGACGACCGCTCGCCGCCCCGTCAGATCCACCCCCACCAGCACTTCCTCAGCCGTGCTCTGCGCCCCGAACGCCGTCGTCACCATGTCAGCCCCTAAGCGGAATAGGTTCCGGTTACTCCTCCACGGTAACCGGAACTGGTTCCGCTATCAAGTCGGGCTACCGACCACACCGCGAGTCCCGCTCTCGGGCAGGCATGAACTCAACACATAATTGCCTGAGCGCGGGACTCGCGGTGGGCTAGTGGGATTCTCTGAAGGCGCGGAGGATCTGGTCGGCGGCGAGGGTGGCGGTGAGCTCGCCGTCGCGGACCTGACGTTCGAGATCGGGCGTGATGGCCCGCACGGCGTCGCTGCCGTGCAGGGAGGCCAGGAGCTGGTCGTGGACCATGGACCAGGTCCAGTCGACCTGCTGCTGCCGCCGACGCAGGGCGAGCTGGCCGTCACTGTCCAAACGGGACCGGAGCTCGCGGACGGTGTCCCACACGACGTCGAGGCCGTCACCGGTCAGACCGCTACAGGTCAGCACCTTGGGGGCGGCAGGCCCGCGCAGCAGGCGCATGGCGCCGGTGAGCTCGCGCGCGGCCTTGCGGGCGTCGGGCTCGTGGGGGCCGTCGGCCTTGTTGACGGCGACGACGTCGGCCAGCTCCAGCACGCCCTTTTTGATGCCCTGCAACTGATCCCCGGTGCGGGCCAGGGCGAGCAGCAGGAAGCAGTCGACCATGTTGGCCACGGCGATCTCGGACTGCCCGACGCCTACGGTCTCCACCAGCACGACGTCGTAGCCGGCGGCCTCGACCAGCACGATGGACTCCCGGGTGGCCCGGGCCACCCCGCCCAACGTTCCCGACGTGGGGGAGGGGCGGACGAAAGCGTTGTCGTCCACGGCAAGGCGGGCCATGCGGGTCTTGTCGCCGAGGATGCTGCCGCCGGTGCGGCTGGACGACGGGTCGACGGCCAGCACGGCGACGCGGTGGCCGGCGGCGGTGAGCGAAGTGCCCAGCGCCTCGATGAACGTGGACTTGCCGGCACCGGGCACGCCGGTGATGCCGACCCGGTGCGCGCCACCGGCATGGGGCAGCAGCTCCACGAGAAGCTGCTGCGCCAGCTCGCGGTGCGCGGGCTTGGTCGACTCCACCAGCGTGATGGCCCGGGCCAGCGTGGTCCGGGACCCGTCGAGCACGCCTTTCGCGTACTCGCGGACGTCGATGGGCTTACGAGCCATCGGCGGCATGGTCCAGCTGCTCGGCGAGGCGGTCGATCAGGCCGAGCGCGGCGTCGGCGATGACGGTGCCGGGCGGGAAGATCGCGACCGCGCCGGCCTCGTGCAGGGCCGGGAAGTCGGCGGGCGGGATCACGCCGCCGACCACGATCATGATGTCCCCGCGGTCCAGCGCGTCCAGCTCCTGCCGCAGCGCCGGCACCAGGGTCAGGTGCCCGGCGGCCAGCGAGGACACGCCGACGACGTGCACGTCGGCCTCGACGGCCTGCCGCGCGACTTCGCCCGGCGTCTGGAACAGCGGGCCCACGTCCACGTCGAAGCCGAGGTCGGCGAAGGCGGTGGCGATCACCTTCTGGCCGCGGTCGTGCCCGTCCTGGCCCATCTTGGCCACCAGGATGCGGGGCCGCCGGCCCTCCTCGCGCTCGAACTCGGCGACCCGCTCCAGCACCTCGGCCACGTTCCCGGCGCTGCCGGCCTCGTCGCGGTACACACCGGAGATGGTACGGATCTGACCGGAGTGCCGCCCGTACACCTTCTCCAGCGCGTCGGAGATCTCGCCGACGGTGGCCTTGGCCCGAGCCGCGTTCACGGCCAGCTCCAACAGGTTCCCGTCGCCGCCGGCCGCCCGCGTCAAAGCGGCCAGCGCGTCCTGAGTGGACTGCTCGTCCCGCTCCTCGCGCAGCCGCCGCAGCTTCTCGATCTGCTGGGCCCGCACGCCGTGGTTGTCGACCTTGAGGACCTCGATCTCCTCGTCGGTGTCCACCCGGTACTTGTTCACGCCGATCACCGGCTGCCGGCCGGAGTCGATGCGGGCCTGGGTGCGGGCCGCGGCCTCCTCGACGCGCAGCTTGGGGATGCCGGCGTCGATCGCCTTGGCCATGCCGCCGGCCTGCTCCACCTCGGCGATGTGCGCCCAGGCCTGGCGCGCCAGGTCGTAGGTCAGCCGCTCCACGAAGGCGCTGCCGCCCCACGGGTCGATCACCCGCGTGGTGCCGGATTCCTGTTGCAGCAGAAGCTGGGTGTTGCGGGCGATGCGGGCCGAGAAGTCGGTCGGCAGGGCCAGCGCCTCGTCCAATGCGTTGGTGTGCAAGGACTGCGTGTGCCCCTGGGTGGCGGCCATTGCCTCGACGCACGTGCGGGCCACGTTGTTGTAGACGTCCTGCGCGGTCAGCGACCAGCCCGAGGTCTGCGAATGTGTCCGCAGCGAGAGGGATTTCGGGTTCTTGGGGTCGAAACCCTTGACCAGCTTGGCCCACAGCAGGCGGGCCGCGCGGAGCTTGGCCACCTCCATGAAGAAGTTCATGCCGATGGCCCAGAAGAACGACAGCCGCGGCGCGAAGACGTCGATGTCGAGTCCCGCGCCGACGCCGGCCCGGAGATACTCCACGCCGTCGGCCAGGGTGTAGGCCAGCTCCAGGTCGGCCGTGGCGCCGGCCTCCTGGATGTGGTAGCCGGAGATGGAGATGGAGTTGTACTTGGGCATCCGCTGCGAGGTGAAGGCGAAGATGTCGGAGATGATCCGCATCGACGGCAGCGGCGGGTAGATGTAGGTGTTGCGGACCATGAACTCTTTGAGGATGTCGTTCTGGATGGTGCCGGCCAGCTGGTCGGGCGCCACACCCTGCTCCTCGGCGGCCACGATGTACAGCGCCAGCACGGGAAGCACCGCGCCGTTCATGGTCATCGACACGCTCATCCGGTCCAGCGGGATGCCGTCGAACAGCTGCCGCATGTCGTAGATGGAGTCGATGGCCACGCCGGCCATGCCGACGTCGCCGGCCACCCGGGGGTGGTCGCTGTCGTAGCCGCGGTGGGTGGCCAGGTCGAAGGCCACCGACAGGCCCTTCTGACCGGCGGCGAGATTGCGGCGGTAGAAGGCGTTGGACTCCTCGGCGGTGGAGAAGCCCGCGTACTGCCGGATGGTCCACGGCTGGTTGACGTACATCGTCGGGTACGGCCCGCGCAGGTACGGGGCGACGCCGGGATAGGTGTTGAGGAAGTCAAGCCCGGCAAGGTCTTCCGCGGTGTACAGCGGCCGGATGCCGATGCCCTCCGGCGACTCCCACACCAGGGCGTCGGTGTCCTTGCCGGTGGCCGCGTGCAGCGCCTTGCGCCAGTCGTCGGCGCCGCCGGCGACCTCGGGATCGCCCAGCGGCACGTCCGCGAAGTTCGGGATCATCGCTGAGCCTCCAACTGGCTGCCAGAAAGAAATCGATACGTCGTGTGCAGCACGGAAAGCGCGTCACAGCCGGCGAAGACGAACGCGTCGGCCCCGGTGTCGGCCCACTTCTCGGGGCTGCCGGCCAGGAACACATGCGTCGCGCCGGCGGCCTTCAACGCGGCGACCGTCGCGGCGGCCTCCTGTGCGTACAGCTTGTCGGACGAGCAGACGCAGGCGACGCCGCCGGGGAAGTCCTCGACCGTTCCGGCGGGAGTCTCGATGCCACCGGCGTTGAACAGGTTGGCGGCGAAGCTCGACCGTCCGGTGTGGACGGCCACGGGGCCGAGCGTGGCCAGGAAGACCCGGGGCCGGGCCCCGGTTTCCGCCAGCTGGGTGTCGGAGCGGTCCCGCAGCTCCTCGAACGCCTGCGCGTAGCGAACCCGAGGTAGCCCGCCGGCCTGGGCAGTCGGCAACGACTTGCGCCGCACCGGCTTCTCGGCCAGGTTCGGGAACTCCGACACACCGGTCAGGGCGTCCTTGCGGTGCGCGATGTTCTCGCCCCGCTGCCGCCAGGTCGCCGCCAGTCGTTCCCGCACAAGGGGAAACGCCTCGACGGGGCCGCCGGCCCGCTCGATCTCCTGGAACCAGGCCCAGCCGGCCTTGGCCAGATCGTCGGTCAGCCGCTCCACGTACCAGGAGCCGCCGGCCGGGTCGATCACCTGCCCCAGGTGTGACTCCTCCAGCAGCAGCGCCTGCGTGTTCCGGGCGATACGCCGGGAGAACGGGTCCGGCAGGCCGATGGCGGCGTCGAACGTCTGCACGGTCACGGCATCCGCGCCGCCGGTGCCGGCGGCGAAGCAGGCCAGGGTCGTGCGCAGCATGTTCACCCACGGATCCCGCTGGGTCAGCATCGCCGACGACGTCACCGCGTGCTGCAGCTGGGCCGACGGAGCGCCGCTGACCTCTGTGACCCGGGTCCACAGCCGGCGGGCCGCGCGCAGCTTGGCGATGGTCATGAACTGGTCGGCCGTTGCCGCGTAACGGAATTCCAGCAGCTGGGCCGCCGCGGCGACGTCGAGCCCGGCGGCGGTCAGGGCCCGCAGGTAGGTCACGCCGGCCGCGATGGAGCAGCCCAGCTCCTCGGCGTCGCTGCCGCCGGCGTCGTGATAGGGCAGGGCGTCGACGACGATCGCCCGCAGCTTGGGATGGGTCCGCGACGTCCGAACCGCCAACTCCACGGCCGCGTCGAGATCCGGCGCGGCCCCGGTGCGGGCGTGCACGCCGAGGGGGTCGATGCCGAGGTTGCCGATCGCGGCGCTCGGCGGCACGTCCAGCACCTCGAAGTACGCCTCGGCGGCCGCCGCGAACTCCGGCCCCGCGTCGAGGACCACCGAGGCCAGGTCCAGGTACACGCCGTTGAGGGCATCGCCCAGCTGGGCGATCGGCACGCCGCCGTCGCCGAGCACCAGCCACACCGAGCCGGCGCCGTTCTCCAGGTCGGCCAGCACCTCGCGGTTGGTCGCCGCCGAGTCGGGGTCGGCGTGCCGCTGCCGCACGTCCCAGCCGCCGGCTGCCGAGCCCGCCGGGGTGCCGCCGCGCACGTACGGAGCGATGCCCGGGAAGCCGCTCAGCGGCGCCGCGTCCTCGGCCGTGTACAGGGGGCTGATGGTGATGCCGTCGTAGGTGGTGGTGGCGAGCAGATCCTCGGGGGAATCGTGCTGCTGACCCTCGCCGAGAACCCCCGACCTGCGCAGCACCGACTCCACCGACCGTCGCCATACTGCGCGGTCGACCTGCGGAAACTCGGCGGCGAGCGGAAGCTCCGCCGGTCCGGTCTTGGACGGCGTCGTCATGCGGACCGATGGTAGGGGAAGCTACTAGTGCGTAGCTTGTGAGCTGGCTCGCTAAGGGGGTCTTGCTCGGTAAAGACAGGGGGCGACGCCGAAGCGCCGCCCCCTGGTGCTGAGCCGTCAGCGGGCCAGCCACACCGCCGTGTTCGCCGGCAGCTGTCCGTCGGCCAGCGGGTCGCTGGCCAGCAGGACCTCGCTGTGCTCGGGCAGGTCCACCGCCGTGTCGGACAGGTTGAGCACGCACACGAAGTGCTCTTCACGGGCGAAGGTCAGCACCCCGTCCGGCGACGGCAGCCAGGTCAGCGTGCCGTCACCCAGCCCGGGCACCTCGTGCCGCAGCCGCAGGGCCTGCTGGTACAGCCGCAGCATCGAGCCCTCGTCCGCCGCCTCGGCCGTCACCGTGTACTCCGCCCAGCCGTCCGGCTGCGGCAGCCACGTCTCGTCGCCGCCGAACCCGTACGGCTGCGCCTCCCCGTCCCACGGCAGCGGCACCCGGCAGCCGTCGCGGCCCGGGTCGGCGCCGTTGGTGCGGCTGAACACCGGGTCCTGCCGCACCTCGTCCGGCAGGTCCTCGACCTCGGGCAGCCCCAGCTCCTCGCCCTGGTAGACGTACACGCCGCCGGGCAGCGACATGCTCAGCAACGCCGCCGCCCGGGCCCGCCGGGTGCCCAGCGCCAGGTCCGTCGGCGCGCCCTGCTGCCGGTCGGCGAAGCTGAACGACGTGTCCGCCCGCCCGTACCGCGTGACGTGACGGGTGGTGTCGTGGTTGGACAGCACCCACGTCGCCGGCGCGCCGACCAGGGCATGGGCCTGCAGCGTCGAGTCGATCACGGCGCGGAGCCGGTCGGCCTCCAGCGGGCAGGACAGGAAGTCGAAGTTGAACGCCGAATGCAGCTCGTCCGGCCGCAGGTAGCGGGCGAACCGCTCCTGGTCGGGCAGCCACATCTCGCCGACGAACACCCGCGGATCCGGGTAGGTGTCGGCGATCTGGCGCCATTCCCGGTAGATCTCGTGCACGCCGTCCATGTCGGAGAACGGCAGCTGCCCCTCGGAGCGGCCGTTCACGTCGGGTAACGCGCCGTCCTTGACCAGGCCGTCGGCCACGTCGATGCGGAAGCCGTCCACCCCGCGGTCGAACCAAAACCGCAGCACCTCGCGGAACTCCTGGTGCACCACCGGGTTCTCCCAGTTCAGGTCCGGCTGCTCCGGGGCGTACAGGTGCAGGTACCACTCGCCGTCGGGCACCCGGCTCCAGGCCGACCCGCCGAACCGGGACTGCCAGTCGTTGGGCGGCTCCGGGCTGGCCGGGCGGAACCAGAACATCTCCCGCTGCGGCGAGCCCGGACCGGCCGCCACCGCCTCCTTGAACCACCGGTGCTGGTCCGAGCAGTGGTTGGGCACGATGTCGATGATCACCTTCAGGCCGAGCGAGTGCGCCTCCTCGATGAACTTCTCGGCCTCGGCCAGCGTGCCGAACGACGGCTCGATGTCCCGGTAGTCCGAGACGTCGTAGCCCGAGTCGGCCATCGGCGACGGATACCAGGGACACAGCCAGATCGCGTCGACCCCCAGGTTGGCGATGTGCGGCAGGTGCTGGCGCAGGCCGGTCAGGTCGCCGGTGCCGTCGCCGTTGCCGTCGGCGAAGCTGCGCACGTACACCTGGTAGATGGCCGCACCACGCCACCACGCCGGTCCAAGCTCGCTCACGTTGACTCCTCAGCCCTTGACGCTGCCCGCGGTGAGGCCAGCAAGGATGTTCCGTTGGAAGATCAGGAAGACCACGATGGTCGGCACGCTGGCCAGCACCAGGCCGGCCAGCAGCAGGTTGACCGGTGTGTCCGGGGCGAACCGTTGCAGTGCCACGGAAATCGTCTGGGCCTGCGGGTCGGAGAACACCAGCAGCGGCCAGATGAAGTCCTTCCACGCCGTGACCACCGACAGGATGGACACCACGCCCAGCACCGGCCGCGACAGCGGCAGCACCACCCGCCACATGGTCCGCACCGGGCCCGCTCCGTCCAGTGTGGACGCCTCGATCAGCTCGCCCGGGATCTGGTCGAAGAACCGTTTGAGCAGGTAGATGTTGAACGCGTTGGCCGCGCCCGGCAGCCAGATGGCCAGCGGCGAGTTGACCAGGTTCACGCCGAGCAGCGGCACGTCGGTGATGGTCAGATAGGTCGGCACCAGCAGCGCGGAGGCCGGCAGCATCAGCGTGCCCAGCATCATGCCCAGCACCACGTTGCCCAGCTTGGGTTTCAGCTTCGACAGCGCGTACGCCGCCGGCACGTCCACCGCCAGCTGCACCAGCCACGCCCCCAGCACCACGATGACCGTGTTGAGGAAGAAGTGCGCGAGGCTCATGAAGTTCCACGCCTCGACGTACGCGCCGACGTTCGCTTTCGCCGGCAGCAGGGTCGGTGGCACCCGCGCCAGTTCCGGCGCGGTTTTCATGGCCCCCAAAACCATCCAGATCAGGGGGAACACGAACGCCACGGTGAACGCGACCGCGACCACGACAAAAACCGTCCAGTAGATGGCTTTGCCGCGCGGGCTGCGCAACTGCGACTCCGAGACCAAGGTCCGCATCAGTCGGCCCTCCTGGTCAGGCGGACGTAGAACAGGCCGAAAACGCCCAGCACCACGAACAGCAGCAGGCTCAGCGCGCTCGCCGTGCCGAAGTCGTTGTAGAAGAAGGCGTACTTGTACAGCAGCAGCAACACCGTCACGGTGGAGTCGCCGGGGCCGCCGCCGGTCATGATGTACGGCTCGGTGAACACCTGCATGGTGGCCACCAGTTGCAGCAGCAGCATGACCAGCAGCGCGAACCGGGTCTGCGGGATCGTGACGTGCCACAGCCGTCGCCACAGGCCGGCGCCGTCCAGCTCCGCCGCCTCGTACAGGTCGCCGGAGATGGTCTGCAACGCCGCCAGGTAGATCAGCGTCGCCGAGCCCATGTTGGCCCAGGTGGACACCAGCACCAGCGACAGCATCGCCGTGGCCGGGGAGTCCAGCCAGCTCAGGCCGGGCAGGCCGACGGCGTGCAGCGCCGAGTTGAACAGGCCGGGACCCGGGTCGTAGAACCACTTCCACAGCAGCGCCACCACCACCGGCGGCAGCATCACGGGAAGGTAGACCACGAGCCGGAAGTAGGCCTTGCCGTGCCGGAGTTCGTTGAGCAGCACGGCGATCGCGAACGGCACCGCGAAGCCGAAGACCAGGGCCAGCCCGGTGAACAGCAGCGTGTTCACCCAGGCTTCCCAGAACTGCGGGTCCGCGAACAGCTTCTGGAAGTTCTCCAGTCCGACCCAGGTCGGCGCGGTGACGAAGTTGACCTGCTGGAAGCTCAGCAGCACACCGCGCACGATCGGGTACCAGGAGAACAGCGCGAACACCACCAGCGCCGCGCAGAGCAGGCCGTAGGCGGTGACGTTCTCCCGGAGCCGGCGCCGCAGGCGCGCCGCCGGCCGCACCCCTAGCGCGGCCGACGGCAACCGGACGGCGGTGCTCACTTCACCTGCGCGAGCACGGAGTTCGCCTTCTGGCTCGCGTCGGAGAGCAACTGGTCGATGTTGGCGTCCTGTTGCGTGAGCACGGTCGACATCAGCGTGTCGAGGATCGTGTAGAGCTGCTGGGCGCTCGGCGGCTCCAGGCTGCCCTTGAGCGACTGCCCGCCGTCCAGGTACGGCTTGTAGTTGGAGACCGGCACGGTGGCGTTCTTCTCCTTGGCCTGCTCCAGCTGGTCACGCACCGAGCCGGTCCACAGGTCCGGCACCGGCGGCACCGGCAGGCCCACCGGCTGGCCCTGCTGCTTGTAGGTGTTGAGCACCTCGGACTGGACCCGCTCCGGGTTGAGGTACTTCCACTGGACCCAGGTCAGGCCGGCCTTGATCTGCGCGGGCGTGGCCTTGGGGTTGATCATGTACCCCTCGCCGCCGATCAGCGTGCCCTTGCCGCCGGGCATGGCGCCCAGGCCGTAGTCGGCGTAGTCGCCCTTGAACTGGTTGACCAGCGTGGGGATGTTGTCGGGGGCGGCCAGGTACATGCCCAGCTGGCCGGCGCCCATCATGCCCTGCACGTCGGCGATCTGGAGCAGCTGCTTGCTGCCCATCGAGTTGTCGGTCCAGCGCATGTCGTGCAGCGTCTGCAGGACCTTCTTGCCGGTGGCGTTGTCGAAGTCGGCCTTCCAGGCGCTGCCGTCCTTCTTGGCGATGTCGCCGCCGTTGGCGTACATCTCCGTGGTGAAGTGCCAGCCGCCCTGGCCGCTGGCCGAGTAGTCGGCGAAGCCCACGGTGTTGTTGCCCAGCGCGGTGATCTTCTTGGCGTCCGCGCGCACCTCGTCCCAGGTGGTGGGCGGCTTGTCCGGGTCGAGGCCGGCCTTGGTGAACAGGGCCCGGTTGTAGAGCAGGCCCATCGAGTAGTTGGCGGTGGGCAGGCCGTAGACCTTGCCGCCCGCGTCCTTGAAGACGTCCAGCAGCGCGGGCTGGATGTCGTTGACGTGCGGGACGTCCTTCACGTAGTCGGTGATGTCCGCGGCCTGGTGGCGCGCGATCAGGTTCGCCGGGTCGGTGAAGTAGACGTAGAAGACGTCCTCCAGCTGGCCGCCGGCCAGCTTGGCGGAGAACGTCTTGGGGTCCATGAAGCCCTCGTGCGCGGTGACCTTGATGTCCGGGTGCGCCTTCTCGAAGGCGGCGACGTCGGCGTCGAAGATCTTGCGGTCGAACGGCTGGGTCTGCGGTGGCTGGCCGTCGATGGTGATCGTCACCGGGCCGCCGGCCTGCTGGTCGGCGCCCCCGCTGCACGCGGCGGTCATACCGAGGGTGAGGCCCGTGGCCAGCGCTAACGCGGCGGCGGACCGGAGTCTGTCAGAAGTCATCGGGCTCTCCCGTGACGCGGTGGAGTGTGGCGCACACCATAGATCTTCTGAACACGTCGCCGCAAGATGTTGACACCGATACGCAAGATCGTGACTTGATTGACCCTGATGGTGGTTCCGGCCGTCGACGGGCCGCAAGTGACTGCAAGTTGCTTGCGCCACCTGTCGTATAGTTGCGGCATGACAAGACGCCTTGCCGAGGTCGCGCAGAAGGTCGGAGTCAGCGAGGCGACCGTCAGCCGCGTGCTCAACGGCAAGCCCGGGGTGTCCGAGGCCACCCGGGCGGCCGTGCTGACCGCGCTGGACGTGCTCGGCTACGAGCGGCCCACCCAGCTGCGCGGGGAGCGGGCCCGGCTGGTCGGCCTCGTGCTGCCCGAGCTGCAGAACCCCATCTTCCCGGCATTCGCCGACGTGGTCGGCAACGCGCTGGCCCAGCAGGGCTTCACGCCCGTGCTGTGCACCCGCACGGCGGGCGGCGTCTCCGAGGCCGAGTACGTGGAACTGCTGCTCCAGCAGCATGTCTCCGGCGTCGTGTTCGCCGGCGGCCTGTTCGCCCAGGCCGACGCCTCACATGAGCACTACTACCGGCTGACCAACCGCAAGCTGCCGGCCGTGCTGGTCAACGCGGCCGTTGAGGACCTGATGTTCCCGGTTGTCGCGTGCGACGACTCGGTCGCCGCCGAGCAGGCCCTCGGGCACCTGCTGTCCCTCGGCCACACCCGCGTCGGCATGGTGCTCGGGCCGCCCGATCACATGCCTTCGCGCCGCAAGGAAGCCGCTTTCCGCGCGCATGCCACGCGCGCCGGCGTGGAAATCCCCGACGACGCCATCCAGCACACCATGTTCTCGCTGGAAGGCGGCCACGCCGCCACGTCCAAGCTGCTCAACCAGGACATCACCGGCATCGTCTGCGCCAGCGACCCCCAGGCCCTCGGCGCCATCCGCGCCGTGCGCCGCAAGGGTCTGACCGTCCCCGGCGACGTCTCCGTGGTCGGCTACGACGACTCGGCCTTCATGAACTGCATCGACCCGCCCCTGACCACCGTCCGCCAGCCCATAGAGGCCATGGGCCGCGCCGCCGTGGAACTCCTCGTCAACCAGATCGAGGGCGCCGCCGTCTCCACCGAGGAGCTCCTCTTCGAACCGGAGCTCGTCGTCCGCGGCTCCACCGCCCCCGCCCGCGTCACCGCCTGATTTTCCCCTACGTGAGTGGCTCATTTCGCATATAGACGCACCTGAGCCACTCACGTGCGGCTGGGCGTTGTGCACATGAGTGGCTCAGGTGGCGCTGGAGCGAAAATGAGCCACTCACGTGGGGGCTCACCGCGTGAGACGGCGGATGTCGGCCGCCGCCGCGGGGTATGCGGCCGGCAGGGCGACGTCGGCAAAGGTGACGCAGTCGTCCGTGTACGGCGGCGCCATGAACGTTCCCAGCAGGCTCCACTCGCCCACGGTCTCCGTCGCCTGCCAGACCCCCGCCGGCACCACCACCTGCGGCCGTTCCCCGGCGGCGAGGTCGATGCCGAGCACTGGTCGGGTCACGGAGCCGTCGGGGTGCAGGAGCAGCATCCGGGCCGGGGCGCCGGCGTGGAAGCTGAAGATCTCGGGGTGGGCCAGCCGGTGCAGGGCGGAGAACGCGGGAGCCCGCAGCAGATAGTAGATGGCGGTGCCGTTGGCGTCGCGCCAGGTCTGGGCCCAGTGCCCGCCCTCGACCGGCAGGGGCTGGAGGCCGAGCGTGCTCACGATCGTGTCCGGATCTACCATGCCGGCCGCACCGACATGCCGCCGTCGACCACGAGGTTCTGACCGGTTATCCACCGCGCCAGGTCGGATGCGAGGAACGCACAGGCGTCGCCGACGTCCTCGGGAGTGCCGAGACGGCCCAGCGGCGCGTGCTCGACCCAGCTGGCTACACCGGAGGGCCACCCCTCCTCGATACCGGGCCGCGAGATGAGACCGGGGGAGACGGCGTTGACGCGGATGCCCCGCGGGCCGTATTCCAGCGCGGCGGCCTTGGTGTGCATGAGCAAGGCGGCCTTGGCCGAGGCGTAGTGGGCGTGGCCGACGGCCGGCACGGAGCCCTCGATGGAGCCGATGTGGATGATCGAACCGCCGGGGCCCATGCGCTCCGCAGCCGCTTTCGTGACGAGAAACGCGCTGTCGACGTTGCCTGCGAACACCGCCCGCCAGTCGGCCAGGGTCAGCTCCGAAAGCGGCTGCACCGGTTGCACGCCGGTGCTGTTGACGACGATGTCCAGGCCGCCGAGTTCGCTGACGGCGGTCTCGACCAACCGCTCTACTTCGGCCGGTTCACGCAGATCAGCCTGCGCCGCAAGGACTTCGGGGTCAGCCGGCGGCCGGGTCCGGTAGTGGGCCAGCACCCGGGCGCCGTGGGCGGTCAGCCGGGCGGCGATGCCGGCCCCGATCCCGCCAGTGGCCCCGGTCACCAAGGCGGTCTTGCCCTGCAACATCGTCACCGCGACAACGTTAGAGTGCCGGTCATGTCCGAGATCGACCCTGCTGAGCTGGAGACGTGCCTGAAGGTGTTGGCGGCGGTGTCCGCGCTGCCACCGGAGCACCCGACGGCGGTCCAGCTGCGGCGGGCCTCCTCCAAGATCGCCAAACTGGCCCGGCAGGACCGGCGCAGCCAGGCCCGCAAGGCCATGACGGAAGCCGACCGCCAGGTCACCGCGCAGACCGCGACCGGCTCCGCCGTCCGCATCGACGACGAGACCCAGGGCATCCCGCTGGTGTCCTCCGTCGTCGGCGCCACCGCCGGCACCCTGCTGCGGGCCCGCTCCTGCTACGTCTGCAAGCAGCGGTACGTCGAGGTGGACGCCTTCTACCACCAGCTCTGCCCGTCCTGCGCCGCGTTCAACCGGGCCAAGCGGGACGCCCGCACCGACCTGACCGGCCGGACCGCGCTGCTCACCGGCGGCCGGGCCAAGATCGGCATGTACATCGCGCTGCGGCTGCTGCGGGACGGCGCTCACACCACCATCACCACCCGATTCCCCAGTGACGCCGTGCGCCGGTTCGCCGCCATGCCCGACAGCGCCGACTGGCTGCACCGCCTTCGGGTCGTCGGCGTCGACCTGCGTGACCCGGGCCAGGTCGTCGCCCTGGCCGACACCGTCGCGGCGGCCGGGCCGCTGGACATCCTGATCAACAACGCCGCCCAGACCGTGCGCCGCTCGCCCGGCTCCTACTCCCTGTTGGTGGAGGCCGAGTCCGACGCGCTGCCCGCCGGCCCGCTGCCCGAGATGATCACCCTCGGCAGCGCCCACGACCCCCATCCGCTGGCGCTCACCGGCACCTCGCTCGGCGTCGACGTGACCTCGCTGGCACTGGTGGCCGGCTCCGCCTCCCTTGAGCGCTACGCCGCCGGCACCGCCATCGACGCCGCCGGTCTCACCCCCGACCTGGCCTCCATCAACAGCTGGACGCAGACCGTCGACCAGGTCGACCCCATCGAGCTGCTGGAGGTGCAGCTCTGCAACCAGACGGCGCCGTTCATCCTCATCAGCCGGCTGCGCCCGGCGATGGCCGCCGCCGCGGCCCGGCGGAAGTACGTCGTCAACGTCTCCGCCATGGAGGGCCAGTTCGGCCGGGCCTACAAGGGGGCCGGGCATCCGCACACGAACATGTCCAAGGCGGCGCTCAACATGCTCACCCACACCAGTTCGGCCGAGATGCTGTCCGACGGCATCCTGATGACCGCCGTCGACACCGGGTGGATCACCGACGAGCGTCCGCACCCGACCAAGCTCCGGCTGGCCGACGAGGGCTTCCACGCCCCGCTCGACCTGGTCGACGGAGCCGCCCGGGTCTACGACCCGATCGTCCGCGGCGAAGCCGGCGAGGACCTGCACGGCTGCTTCCTCAAGGACTACTCCCCGTCGCCCTGGTGAGCACTCAAGTCCGTGCAACCTTCAACTGCGTGGGAGAGACGAATTTACGCGGCGTTTTCGCCGTGCTGGAAGCGCGTAACACGGGGTGCCACACCATGTGCGGGTGGCCGGTGACATCAGTGTGCTGTCCCTCTACGAGGGGTTCTTCAGCGGTGGAGCGCGCATTCTGCACAGCGACGTGTTGGCCGGCCTGCATGGCCATGGCCAGCGGCATCGCGTCCTGAGCATTCACGGGCAGGCACACCGTGAGGCGACGCTGCAACGGATGCAGGACGACGCCAGCTATCGCAAGCTGGTCGCCACGGGCCTGCCGGTGTCCGCGCTACGTGCCGGCAGCACCGGGCCGGCCGACTTCGACGAGGCGGAGCTGGCGGTGTTCGAGCGGGAAGTGTCCGGTGTGGACGTCGTCCTCACGCTCAAGGAACAGCCGCTGCGTCTGGTCAACCAAGCCGGCGCGCGGGGCAAACCCGTGATCACCTGCCTGCACCGGTCCGATCCCGAGAACCAGGGGCCGGCGCTGGCCGAGCTGAGCACCGCGGTGAGCGCCGGAGCCGTCACGGCGCTGGTGTGCTGCGCCGAATCGACCAGGGCGGCCTATCGGGCCGCCGGAATTCCCGCCGACCTGCTCAAGGTGATCCCCAACGGGGTCGACGCGCGCCGGTTCTGCCCAGACCGGCCGGCCCGGGCCCGGCTGCGCCATGCGCTGGGCATCCTTCCCGACGTACCGGTGATCGTGTTCGCCGCGCGCTACGACCTGATGAAGAACGTGCCGCTCTTCCTGGCGGCCGCGGCGGTTTTTCTGGCGGCACGGCCGGACGCGCATGTCGTGCTGTGCGGGGCCGGGATGACCACGACGAACCCGCTGCTCACCGAGGATCTGGCGGTGGTCGGCCTGGCAGCGTCGTCGCGGCTGCATCGGCTCGGGGTGCGTGATGACCCCCAGTCGCTGTTCGCCGCGGCCGACGTGGTGTCGTTGACGTCGTCGTTCGGCGAGGCGGCCCCGCTGTGTCTGATCGAGGGCATGATGTGCGGCGCGATCCCAGTCGCCACCGACGTCGGCGACTGCGCGTCGATCGTCGTCGGCCGCGGCCTGCTCACCCCGCCCGACCCCGAGGCCATCGCCGCGGCTTGGGCGGAGGCGCTGGCCCGCCGCGACGAATTCGGTCCCGCGCTGCTGGCCAGCCGTGCCCAGTTCGACCGCCGCCGCATGATCGCCTCGTACGCGCGGCTCATCCGGCGCGTGGGCAGGCGCACCCGAATGCCGCTGAGCGCGACGGCCGCCTGAGCCGCCGGCCGCCACCTCGTGAACGTGTTACGGCGGCGTCGAAAACGCGGCCGCAACCATGACTGCCGTCCATCCCATTGCGCTACCTATCGAGATTCGATAGATTCCCATCGTAAGTCGATGGGAGGACGGGGTATGGGCAAGCTGACCGTGCACGCGCTACGCGCTGTGCTCGCGGTGGTGTTCGTCGGTGCTGTGCTGGTGCAGGTGTTCATGGTCTGGACGGTGGTGAGCGGCAGCGACCCGGAGGACGGCCGGCTGCCGCTGACCGCGTTCCGGGTGCTGACGATCATCGGCCTGGTGGCGGTCGAGGTCGCCCTGGTCTGCGTGTGGCGGCTGGTGACGATGGTGCGTCGGGGAACGGTGTTCTCGCACACCGCCTTCCGCTACGTGGACGGCGTGATCGGCTCGATCGTGGCGATGGCGCTGGTGTGGTTCGCGGTGACGGCGATCAACGCGCCGGGGCAGCGGGACGACCCGGGTGTCACGCTGATCATGGGTGGGATCGGCCTCGGCGTCCTCGGCGTCGCGCTGATCGTGCTGGTGCTGCGGATGCTGCTCGTCCAGGCGGTCGATCGCGACGGCGAGGCCACGCAGCTGCGGGCCGAGCTCGACGAGGTGATCTGATGCCGATCGCCGTCGACATCGACGTCATGCTGGCCAAGCGGAAGATGTCCGTGGGCGAGCTGGCCGACCGGATCGGCATCACGCCGGCCAACCTCGCCGTGCTCAAGAACGGCCGGGCCAAGGCGGTGCGCTTCGCGACCCTGGCCGCCCTCTGCGACGTGCTCGAATGCCAGCCCGGCGACATCCTGCGCTGGGTCGCCGAGGAGGCCGCGGGTCAGGACGGGTTGAGCTCGACCGCGACGCGGTAGGCGGCGGGCTCCGAGGTGATGTGCAGGCCGGAGTCGTCGAACAGGCGCCGCAGGGCGGCGTGCCACTCGGGATTGGCGGTGGCCAGGTCGAGGGCGGTGCCGGAGCTCCAGTCGGCGATGTGCACGAACCGGGCCTCGGGGGCGTCGGCCAGCGGCCGGTGCAGGCGGGAGCGCAGGAAGCCGGGCTGGGTGGCCATGATCCGGGCGTTCTCCTGGTACGCCTCGACGAAGCGATCGGCTTCGGCCGCCGGCACGGTGTAGGTCTTGATCACGGTGACCGGCCGGTCGACGCCGGTCTTCGACTCCAGGGAATGGCTCATGCCCAACAAGACCGGGCAGCGCCCCGACTTGTGACGTCGCGCCGAGAGTCTAGGGCTCGATGATCGCCGGATGCCGGGGATCGTCGAACTTCACCACGACGTCGGCGACGGTGGCCGGCTCGACCTCGGCGCGGTAGCGGTCGAAGGCCGGCAGCGTCCAGTGGTCGTCGGCCGGGGTGCGGCGGCGCAGGGCGGCGGGGGACAGGTCCAGGTGGACCGTGAAGTCGAACGGCAGCCATCGGCCGAGCAGCAAAGCCCCGTCCAGCAGTACTATTCCGTTCGCGGGTATCTCCACATAGGACACTCGGCTGGCCCGATCGGTGTCCGCGTTCCACAGTGAGGGAAGCACCGAGCCGCTGCCGGCCGGATCGGCCGGGTCCAGCACCTCACGGGCCAGGCCGCTGAGGTCGAGCCAGTCCTCGAAGTACGAGTCGGGATCCGTGCGTCCGTGCTCGAACCGCAGCGAAGCCGGCCGGAGAAAGTCGTTGGCCGACACCCGAAGCACGGACCGTCCGCGCAGGCGCAGGGGATCCACCAGCGCCTCCGCGAGCTCCTCCGGCCGCGCCGCCGGGGCGGCGTCGACCAGGACCCGCAGCCGCGACGGCCCGAGAGCCGCGATCCGGTCGGCCAGCTGCTCGACGAGGACGTCGAAGGAGACGGGACGAACCCTCATGCGAACGAGCCCTTCGACGCGGGGGGAGGTGTGTTGTCACCTGAGTGGCTCCGATGCGCCCTGGGGCCACATGAGCCACTCATGTGGAGGGGGCGGGTTGTACGTGAGTGGCTCAGGTGTGGCTGGGGCGTAAATGAGCCACTCACGTGGTGTGGGGGTGGGGTGGCTGGGAACGCTGTACGTGAGTGGCTCAGGTGGCGCTGGAGCGAAAATGAGCCACTCACGTGGGGGACCCCGGGCGGGGAGGGCGACGCCTCACTCCTTGGCCGGAGCGGGAGGCGTGGCGGGCGCGGGGGAGTGGGGCGCGGCGGCGGCGGGGACGGCTCCGGCGGCAGCGGCGGGAGTGGGGGCGGCGGCCGGGTCGGGGGCGATCTGGGGCGTGGGCTCGGGGTCGGTCGCCGGGCGAGGGCCGACGCCGGCGGCGAGGACGGCGCTGTTGGGCAGGCGCACGACCCCGTCGTCGGTGTTCAACACGACGTACACGAGGCCCATCTCCACCACCATGCCGAGGTGTGGCCCGCCGAGGGCCCCGGAGTGGACGACGATCTGGTCGCCGATGGTGAACGGCCGGGAGACCAGCAGGACGAGGCCGGCGAAGAGGTTGCCGAGGGACTGCTGGCAGGCGATGCCGACGACGACGCCGGTGAGGGCGCCGCCGACCAGCAGCTGGCCGATGCCGACGTTGAGCATGCCCAGCGCGGTGACGACGGCGACCTGGTAGCCGACCAGCGAGATGCCCAGGCGGATGATGCCGGCGTGGCTGATGCCGATGTGCGACTGGGTGTGCCGCACGACGACGTTGCCGAGGTTGCGGATGGCGATGACCATCACGGCCAGGAACAGGAACGCCCCGGAGATCGACACGACCTTCTGCCACGCCATGGCGCCGGCGTCGAGCCCGCCGAAGATCTCGACGGCGATGACGATCAACGCAGCCAGGGTCCCGGCGCCGATGGTGCGCTTGGTGTCGGGAAACAGCCGCCGTGCCATGTGCATCTCCTGCCGCCGAACGAGGTCAGCGGACAGACTCTCACGCCCCGGCGCGGGCCTGCTCGATGACCTCCAGCACGGCGATGGCCTCCTCGGGCGTCACCGGCACGTGCCCCTCGCCGCGCACGGCGTCACGCATGAGGGCGTAGAAGTCCTGGTACGCGCCGGGAACCGACGTGACGCGCCGCAGCGAGCCGTCGACGCCGAGCTGACCGGACAGGGCCGACGGCTCGACGCCCCACTCGGGACCGCCGGGGCGGTTGCCCGCCCGCAGGGCGTCCTCCTGCCCGTCCAGGCCGAACTTCACATAGCCGGCCTTGTCGCCGAGGACCCGCATCCGCGGCCCGAGCTGCGGGGTGAGCGCCCCCATCCACAGGTGCGACCGGACGCCGCTCTTGTGGGTCAGCGCCACGAAGGACTCGTCGTCGACCTGCACGCCGGCCCGGCGGCGGTCCAGTTCGGCGTAGACGGACCGAACCGGCCCGAACAGCTGGAGGGCCTGGTCGATGAGGTGCGAACCCAGGTCGTACAGGGCGCCGCCGGCCTCGGCCGGGTCGCCGAGTTCACGCCAGCCGCCCTTGGGGGTGGGCCGCCAGCGCTCGAACCGGGACTCGAAGCGGTGCACGGCGCCGAGCTCGCCGGCGTCGATGAGCTGCCGGACGGTGCGAAAGTCGTTGTCCCACCGGCGGTTGTGGAACACGGCCAGCGGCAGCCCGAGCTCACGGGCGTGCGCGGCGAGCTTGCGCGCCTCCTCGGCGGTCGGCGCGAACGGCTTGTCCACGACCACGGCGAAGCCGGCGTCGAGCGCCTCGGTGGCCAGCGGCACGTGGGTGCGGTTGGGCGTGGCGACGACGACGAGGTCCAGCTCCTCGGACCACAGCTGCTCGGCGCGGTCGAGCGTGAGCGTGCCGGGGTGGTCGGCGGCGACCTGGTGCCTGCGCTCGGGATTGGCCGTCACGACGGCGGCCAGGCGCAGGCCGGGGGTGGCCGCGATCAGCGGGGCGTGGAAGACGGCGCCCGCGATGCCGTAGCCGAGCAGCCCCACCCGCAGATCGGTGCTTGCGTGCATGGCCCGAGTTAATCAACACTGTTGCGTAAATGCAAAGCAAACCTGGCGCGAACCTCGGCGCACTGCGCGACCACAACGCGGGCCTGGTCCTGGACCTGATCCGCCGCCACAACGGCATCAGCCGGGCCGACCTGGCGAACTTTACCGGCCTCACGGCCCAGGCCGTGTCGAAAATCGTGACGAGGCTCATCGAGGCCGGATCGGTCGCCGAGTGGAGTCAGCCCGCGTCGGGCCAGGCTGCCCCGACGGTCGGCCGCCCGACGACCCTGCTGCGGCTGGTGCCCGAGGCCCGGCACGCCGTCGGCGTCCACCTCGACCGGGACGAGCTGCGCCTGGTGCTGGTCGACCTGTCGGGCCGGGTCGTCGCCGCCGACCACCGGCCGGGCCTGGTCGGCTCGATCACCGAGCTGGTGGAGCCGATCCGCCGCCTGGCGTCCACAGTGGACCCGGCCACGCTGGCCGGCGTCGGCGTCGGCTGCCCGGGCCCGCTCGACCACCGCACCGGCGTGCTGCATCACGCGAATCGCTTGCCCGGCTGGGAAAACGCCGCGCTCGGTCCGATGTTGACGGACGCCCTGGACCTGCCGGTGATCGTCGACAAGGACACCAACACGGCGGTGCTGGCGGAGCTGTGGACCACCGACCTGCCCCGGCAGACGGCGATGATCTACGTCGGCACGGGCATCGGCGCCGGCCTGGTGCTGGACGGCCGCGTCTACCGCGGCGGGCGGACCAACGCCGGCGAGTTCGGGCACACGGTCATGGCCCTGGACGGCCCGCCGTGCGTGTGCGGCCGCCGCGGCTGCCTGGAGGCGCTGTGCGGGCCGGCCGCGGTCGTGGCGAAGGCGGCGGGCGAGCCGGTGCCGGAGTCCCTGGTGCTCACGCGCTTCGCGCAGCTCGACCACGCCGAGGTCGCCTGGGCGGGCGACCTGCTCGGCGTGGCCGTGATGGACCTGGTGAACCTGCTCGACCTGGACCGCGTAGTACTGGCCGGGCGGGCTGCCCCGGCCTACCTGGAAGGGGTCGGCCGGGCCCTGCACGGTTGCGGTGTCGAGGCGATGCTCAGCGGCTGGGGGCCGCAGCTGGTCGCGGTCGGCGCGGCGACGTCACCGCTGGCCGCGTCTCTGACGGCCAGCGATGCGCTCGCGGCTCGACGGGGCTGAACCGCGTGGTCGCCGGGGTGGACAGCTGCCAGCGGTGTGGCAGCCACAGCGGATGGCTGACCAGCGTGTCGAGCTGGAAGCCGCACTGCCACTGGGTGAACCGCGGCCGGTCCAACGTCTTGTCCCACTGCGTGGCCTGGGCCAGCAGCAGGTTGAGCACGGTGGTGCTGCCCTCGCCGACCGCGGTGATCGAGCCGTCGGTCTGGATCCAGGCGGTGCCGTGCGCCGGCTCGTGCTTGGCCAGCCGGCCCCGGTCCGGATCGAAGTCCGGGTCGTCCAGCTCGGCGCGGGTGATCTTGGCGTCCCGCGCGGCCAGGAAGAACCAGAGGTCCTGGTAGTTGTCCTCGTCGAGGGCGAGGTGACCGCCGGGCAGCCGATAGCTGGCCGGGCCGCGCAGCACGCGGTTCGGGTCGTGGAACAGCGCGTCCGGGCGCAGCGGGCCGGTGGCGGGCGGGAAGTCGCCCCACAGCACCGGGCGGGCATGCGGGCCGGCGGCACGCTTGGTCACGGCGAGCACGGGATGCATGCCGCCGTGGGCCACCGGGGCGTAGATCACGCCGCCCGGGGCCAGCTGATCCAGCCAGTGCGGCGAGATGCCGGCCACCCCCGCGGTGACCACGATGCGGTCGTACGGGGCGGCCGTGGGGTCGC
The DNA here is from genome assembly GCF_040682195.1 of Kutzneria sp. NPDC051319. Taxonomy (NCBI): domain Bacteria; kingdom Bacillati; phylum Actinomycetota; class Actinomycetes; order Pseudonocardiales; family Pseudonocardiaceae; genus Kutzneria; species Kutzneria sp. NPDC051319. Next base: position 94,347 of record NZ_JBFBAM010000031.1, read on the forward strand.
CGTAGTACGCGGCGTCGCCGGAGACGGTGGTGACCTCGTCCGGATCGAGCAGACGATCACCGACCGCGACCTGCAATACGCGCTGACCAGCACTGATATCCACCGCGGCGAGGAACTCGTCGGTGGCAGGGTTAGCAGTGTTCTGCTGTTTGATCATGTGAGGCGTACCCCCGAGTGGGTTTCCACTCAAACAGTGTGCCAGACGGGCCAATACCCGCGAGCCGGCTGAACGGCAGCCGCAGGGCGTTCTCCATCCTACCTCTTACCCGGGGGTGAATTTCCACAGAGGGTAGTCAAGGTCATAGTGCCGATCATCTGATCGAGATCAGCGTGCTGAGCACGGTGTGGAACGCGTCGCTGGCCTGGGTGGCGCTGGTGCCCCCGTGCAGGATTCTCGTCAGGGTGCCGGCGCGCAGGGCGAGCAGGAAGGTGGCGAGCTGCTTGGGCGGCACCGCGGCGAGCGCGGAGTCGGCCGGCAGGACTTTCGCCAGAAGTTCACCGAACGCCGTCGAGGCCTCGTCGTCGTGTTGGTCCAACCGGGCAACCAGGTCGGGGTTGCGCACCGCGTGGATGCGGAACTCCAGGATCACCGTGCTCAGGGCGCTGTCCTGCTCGTTGAGCTCCAGCAGCTCCCTGGCCAGCATGTCCGGGGTCACGTCGCTGGCCGCGAGCACGGCCAGCCGCGCCCGGCGGTCGGTGGCGTACTGGTCGAAGACCTCCACCACCAGCTCGTCCTTGCTGGTGTAGTTGGAGTAGAACGCACCCCGGGTGTAGCCCGCCCGGGCGCAGATCTCGTCGATCGAGGACGCGTGGTAACCACGCTCCGCGAGGACCTCGACCGCCGCACGGAGTAGTCGCGCCTTCGTGTGCACCCGTTTGCGCGGCGCCGACTCCGATGCGTGGCTGACGTCACTGTCAGAAAGCCCCATGACTGACACGATACAGCTCTACACTCAGTACGTCGGTGCATTCAGTGCATTGGTGTATCCAACCCGGAGGGGAATCGGCCGTGGCCAGCAGGAAGCAGCCCGCTCGAATCGTCGTGCTCGGTGGAGGCTACGTGGGCCTCTACACCGCGCTGCGTCTCCAGAAGAAGCTGCGCTCCAACGAAGCGTCCGTGACGGTGATCGACCCGCAGCCGCACATGACGTACCAGCCGTTCCTCCCGGAGGCGGCGGCCGGCTCCATCGAGCCCCGCCACGTCACCGTCCCGCTGCGTCGGACCCTGGACCGCTGCCACGTGCGCACCGCGCGTGTCACCGCCGTCGACCCCGACCGCAAGATCGTCACGGTGAAGACCGAGAGCGGCACGATCGACGAGGTCCCGTACGACACCCTCGTCGTGGCCCTCGGCGCGGTCACCCGCCTGCTGCCGATCCCGGGCCTGGCCGAGCACGGCATCGGCCTCAAGACCATCGGCGAGGCCGTCTACCTGCGCAACCACGTGCTCTCGCGGCTGGACCTGGCGGCCAGCACCACCGACGCCGCCACCCGTCGCAAGCTGCTCACCTTCACGGTCATCGGCGGCGGCTTCGCCGGCGTGGAGGCCCTGGGCGAGCTCGAGGACATGGCCCGCTCGGCGCTGAAGTACTACACGACCATCGAGCCCAACGACATGCGCTGGGTGCTGGTCGAGGCCGCGCCGCGGATCCTGCCCGAGGTCCGCGAGAGCCTCGGCGTGTACACGGTGGACAAGCTGCGCCAGCGCGGCATCGAGGTCTTCCTCAAGACCTTCGCGCAGAGCGTGGAGAACGGCCACGTCAAGCTGTCCGACGGCACCGAGTACGACAGCGACACGATCATCTGGACCGCCGGCGTCACCGCCAACCCGGTGCTGGCCGAGGCCGGCATGCCGCTCGACCAGCGCAAGCGCGTGGTGGCCGACGCCGCGATGCGGGTGCAGGGCCACGAGGGCGTGATCTGGGCGGCCGGCGACTGCGCCAGCGTGCCGGACCTGTCCAAGCGGGACCAGGACCCCGACGCCACCTGCGCTCCCAACGCGCAGCACGCCGTGCGTCAGGCCAAGGTGCTCGCCGACAACATCCTGGCCTCGCTGCGGGACAAGAAGGTCGTCGACTACTTCCACAAGAACGTGGGCGCCGTCGCCAGCCTCGGCCTGCACAAGGGCGTCGCCGACGTCTACAACACCAAGGGCAAGGGCTGGACCGCCTGGGCCGCGCACCGCGCGTACCACGTGGCCAAGATGCCGACGTTCAACCGCAAGGTGCGCATCCTCTTCGGGTGGATCGGCGCCGGCCTCCTTGGCCGTGAGGTCGTCTCGATGGTGCACGTGGCCGAGCCCCGCGCGCTCGACGCCGGCCAGATCAGCAACATGTTGAGCCGTCAGGACTTCGCCAAGAAGTAACGCCGTCTCGACGTCGACAGCCCCTTGCCGCTGACCTGCGGTGAGGGGCTGTTGACTATCTGTGCGAGTGGAATAATTCGGACGGCGTGTCGCGTCGTCCATGACATGATGGCGATCTCAGACATTCTTGCTGTGACCGCTGCCAGCGCCGTGTGCTGCCATCGAATGCGGACGCTGCCGACGGGGGGATCCCGCTGATGACACACACCATGCCGACCGAGCACGCCACGGAGAGCCGAGCGCCCGCCAGACCCTGGCTGCTGATCGGGATCCTGGTGCTGTCCGCGTTCGTGATGATCCTCAACGAGACGATCCTGAGCGTCGCGCTGCGGGACCTGAGCGTGGACCTGAAAATCCCGACCACCACCGTGCAGTGGCTGACCAGTGGCTTCCTGCTGACCATGGCGGTGGTCATCCCGACCACCGGCTTCATGCTGGAGCGGCTCACGCCGCGCCAGGTCTTCCTGATCTCGCTGTCCGCGTTCAGCCTCGGCACGCTGCTGTGCGCGGTGGCCACGGGTTTCCCGATGCTGCTGATCGGCCGCATCGTGCAGGCCTGCGGCACCGCGGTGATGCTGCCGCTGCTGATGACCACCGTGATGAAGCTGGTGCCGGCGGAGCGCCGTGGCGCGGCCATGGGCACCATCACGATCGTCATCGCGGTGGCCCCGGCCATCGGCCCGACGATCGGCGGCGCGGTGCTGTCCTCGCTGGGCTGGCGCTGGATGTTCGGCATCGTGCTGCCGCTGGCCGTCGCCGCGCTGATCGCCGGCGCGTTCCTGCTCAAGCTGGACAGCGAGACCCGGCAGGTGCCGTTGGACATCTGGTCGGTGATCCTGTCCGCGCTCGGTTTCGGCGGCGTGCTGTTCGGCCTGTCCGGCAGCGCCGACCCGTCCAGCCAGCCGCTGCCGCCGTGGCTGTCGGTCGTGGTCGGCGTCGTGTCGCTGGTGCTGTTCACCTGGCGCCAGCTCCGGCTCCAGCGTGAGGATCGGGCGCTGCTCGACCTGCGCCCGTTCACGCACCGCAGCTTCGTGGTCTCCCTGGTGCTGACCAGCGTGCTGTTCATGTGCCTCATCGGCGCCGGCGCGATCCTGCTGCCGCTGTACCTGCAGACCGTGCTGCACCAGAGCACCTTCGTCACCGGCCTGGCCGTGCTGCCCGGCGGCCTGGTGCTCGGCCTGCTCGGCCGCCCGGTCGGCGCGCTGTACGACAAGATCGGCGCGCGGCCGCTGGTGATTCCCGGCGCGGTGGCGATGGCGGTGGCCCTGTGGCTGTTCGCCACGCTGAGCGCGGACTCGCCGCTGATCGAGGTGATCGGCATCCAGGTGCTGCTGATGGGCGGCCTGGGCCTGATGATGACGCCGCTGTTCACCGAGGGCCTCAACGACCTGCCGGAGAACCTGTACTCCCACGGCAGCGCGATCATGTCCACGTTGCAGCAGGTGATGGGCGCTCTCGGCACGACGTTGTTCGTCGCGGTGGCCACCCTGGCCACGCTCGACGGCGTGGCCGGGCCGGACGCCAGCGGCCTGCGGGCCGCGTTCATCGTGGCCGGCTGCCTGGGCACGATCGGCGTCGTCGGCTCGCTGTTCATGTCGAAACGCAAAACGGTAGAGGCGTGACGAAGCGGCCCCCGGTTCACACCGGAGGCCGCTTCTCGTTTCACAGCTTGACGGTCTGGCTGGCGTCGTTGGCGGTGATGGTCAGCGATGCCGGCCCCGGCCGGCAGCGTTCGTAGTCGCCGGTGGTGGGATCGAAGGCCAGGACATCGCCCCAGCCGCAGTGCGTGTCGCCGATGTGCACGCCGTGGCTGCCGCTCCAGGTCACGCTCATCGGGTACCGCAACGGCAGTCCCTGGGTGCTGGCGGCCGTGATCCTGTTGTCGGCGACCGTGATCGTGATGCCGTCCAGGATCGGCCGGAACTGCACCTGGCCGTTGACCGTGGTCCAGCCGGTGGTCGCCGTCGGCCCGTGGATCCAGGGCACACCGTCGTCGCGTTCCACCCCGACGGGGCCGTGGGCGTCGATCACCTGGGCGTTGTGCGGCAACCATTCGTCGAGCATTCGCCGCTCGTTGGGGTCGGTGATCCCATAGGTGACGACGACCACCCGCCCGGTGAGCTGGGCCCGCAGCCCCGACAGTTGTGCGTAGTCAGAGGTGCGCAGCGCCCCGGTGGCCGAGTTCAGCAGCACATAGCGGATTCCGTCCCGTACGAACGTCTGGTGGTCCGGCCCGAACACGCTCGTCCAGTCGGGGCCGTAGTCCGCGCCGGGGGAGTAGTAGACCGGGAACCGCCCCCGCACGGCCGCGTCGACCTCGGCCTTGGCCTGCTCGCCGGAGATGCCGTCGACCACCAGGAACTTCGGGTGCGAGGCGACGGCCTCGGCCAGGGCCTTGTCGGTCACCGAGGAGATCACCGCCACGCCGCCGTCCGAAGTGGACTGTTCGCGGACCAGCGGGTCGAGCACCGGCGGATCCGGCGGCACGGTGACCGGCAGAGCCGCCCCGGCGGTCAGGTCGTCGAAGTCCAGCTGCCCGCTGTACTGGGCCCGCGTCGCCTCGATCGCCTCGACGCCGCGCACGGTGATCGGCGACTTCACCGTCGCTGGGATGGTGAAAGTCGTTTTCTGCCAACCGTTCCAGGTGACGTGATCGCCGTAGACGGAGCTGTTGGCCCCGGACGCGTCGGTGATCAGCGCGGCCAGCCACTCGCCCTTGCCGTCGCCGTCGACGGACATCTCGAACTGCCGGGCGGTGCCGTCGACCGGGATCGGCGTCGGCGCGGCGGCCACGGCGGTCCTGGTGTCGATGGACTTGGTGAAGTCGAAGTTCAGCCGGAGCGCGCCGCCGGTCTGGCCGGGGGCGGGGCTGATGGCCCCGGATCCCCGGGCGGAGCTGAACTTCCAGCCCGTCACGTCGTCGAATCCGGTCACCGGCTCGGACTTCAACCCCACGGTCACGCCGAATGCCGTCACGCGGTCGCCCACGTGCACGGTCACGACCCCGGTGCCCTGCGGGGCCTTCGGCGTGATGGCCAGCGTGCCGTCGGGATTCGGGGTGATCGACACGAGCGAGCGGTCGTAGTCCAGCCTGGTGTCGACAGGATCGATCGCCGCCGAGTCGCCGATCGCGTCGTAACCCGTGACCTGCACGAGCCCGGTCTGCCCGGCCAGCAGCGACACGGTCCGCGGCGTGGCGGCGATCCGGGTCAGCCTGGGCAGCACCTGGATCTTGCCCCGCTGGGTGATGCCCTTGGCCGTCACGGCGACGTCCAGCGTCCCGGGTTGACGGCCGGTGACCAAGCCGTCGCGGTCCGCCCCGATCCACCGTGGGGTCCCGAGATCGGCCGGCCCGTACTGCTCGTCGTGGCCGGTCGCCTTGAGCTGGCGGTGCAATCCGGTGAACACCTTGTCCCCGGTGGTCAGATCGATGCCCGTGAGCCGGCCGCTGCCGGGCGCGGCGAACAGACCGATCCCGTTGCCCACCTCGCGTTCCACACCGTCCGAGGGCACATTGCGCTGCCACGCGTTCGGCGTGCCGGCGTCGCGGCTGACCAGGCTGGAGGAGCCGCCGCCGTCGATGATGACCGCGTTGTAGGCCCCACGCTGCTGCATGATGTCGGCCAGCTGCTGCTCGGTCACACCGCGGCTGGCGGTCGAGCGCCCGTCGATGACCACCAGCTGCATCTTCTTGCCGTCCTGCGAGAACCCGACCGCCGTCTCCGGGTTCAGCGCGGTGTCGTCGAGGGTCTGCACCTGCCCGTCCCGCACCGCCACGTCCCGCACGCCCATCAGCGCCTGGAACGAGTCGGCCGGATCGGTCTTCGGCGCGTACGTCACGGAAATCGGGGCGCCGACGGCCACGGCGGCCAGCAGATCCGCGTCGGATCCCGTGCCGGACAGCACAAATCCGTTGTCCGGAATCGGTCCCGAGCCCGCGCCCGCGGCGTGCGCGGCGACAACCCCGTTGACCACGGTCAGTTCGTGAACCTTGGTCACGTTGTAGAACGCGCGGGATGCCGTTCCCCACGCCGGCGTGAACACCGCGAGACCGTTCGGCGGCGCCTGCTCCTGGTTCAGTCCGTCCAACGGGAACTGCCCGGTCGGCAGCGTGACATGGCCGTCCAGATAGGCGTTCACAATGCGCCCGATGTCGTTCACGTCCACGCCCACCGACGGCCGCCACGGCTGCGGATCGGTCCAGGGGCCCTTGATCAGCTGCCCCTTCGACACCTCGACGCCCCGGGGCGCGCCGGTGTTGTTGATGTCGAAGAAGTCCCCGTTCACGCCGGCGAAGGCGTGCTGGGCGGTGGCCATCGCGGTCACGGTCTCGACCTGGCCGACGTGCGGCGGCGTGAGCAGGCCCACGGTCAGGCGTGGATCGCTCAGGTCGGCGGTGAGCACGTCACCGCGCAGCCAGCCGTTCGGGTCGACCCGGGTGAAGGTGGACAGGGTGGTGCCCGGGCCGACCGGCTTGGCCGTGTCGTCGACCTGAACGGGAGGTGGAGGGGTAGTTTCCCCGGTGGAATCCGCGGTGGCGGAGGGTGTTGCCGTCAACGAGATGACGACCAGGAACGCGGCGAGTGCGGACAGCGAGGCCGGCCTCATGAGGTTGATAATTTGCCCACAGGGTAGGCTTGATGCAAGTTCCTCACCGATTCGGCCCAGCGTGGCGTCACGCTCCGCGAACGGCGGCTAGAATCGCGACAGGGCGGGGCCGCGCCATTTGTCCAGCCCGAACGATGTTTTCACGAGCTTGTAAGGATGGCTGTCGTATGCCCCCGACTCCCGCCTCCGTCGTCGAGCAGTGGCAAGACCTGCCGAGGGCGGTGCTGCAGGACAAGGTTCGCCAGGTGGTCAAGCGCCGGGACGCCGAAGCCAAGGTGATCTGGACCCACGTGCGGGCCAATTCCGTGCTCGCCGCCCAGGTCCGCGGCGCTCTGTCCGCGCTGCGGGCGGAGGTCAAGGGCACCCGCGACGAGGTCATGTGGACGATGTGGATCGATCAGGCCCGCTCGGTCCTCGACGCCACCCCGGACAAGCCCGCCGCGTCGGACAAGCCCGCCGCCGAGAAGCTCGCCGCGGACAAGTCCGTCGCCCAGAAGCCCGTCGCCGAGAAGCCGGTCGTCGAGAAGGCCGCCCCGGCCGTTGAGGAGAAGACCGTGAAGAAGGCCGCCGAGAAGGTCACGGCCGACCAGGCCGCCGAGCCCGCCGCCGAGGAGAAGCGCCCGGAACGCGGGCCGGTGGCCGAGATCACCTTCACGCCCCAGCCCGTGGAGCAGCCCCGCACCGCCCCCGCCGTGGTGCCCCCCGTCCTCTTCCAGGCCCCCGGCGCCTGACTGCGTCCCCTTATGCAGGGAAGGACGCCTTACCCTCGTTGAACGCGGGTAAGGCGTCCTTCCCTGCATAAGAACGG
>NZ_JBFBAM010000032.1:0-97673 GCF_040682195.1 Kutzneria sp. NPDC051319
CACGACCGCCGCGGCCGGCGCCGCCCACGACCCCCGGGGCGGCGCCGGGCAATTGTCGCCGGTGGCACATCTTCAGGCCCTCGTCAGCGGCGCGGTCGCCGGCCCACCGCGCCGGCCTTCGCCTTGAACGGGTGGGTCAGTCGCCGGGACGGACCGAGGCGACGAGAGCGGGCTGTGCGGGCGTGCTCTCAGTGCTGACGAACTCCTTGGCGGTCGACACCGACTTCGGGCAGCGGTTACGTTCGTCCCTGGTCATGGCGCGGGTGAAGAAGGTGACCGCATCGTCGGTGTCCACCGGGCCGGTGGCCGAGAAGTTGTTGACGTACCAGTAGTAGTGGCCGTAGAACTTCTTGCCGAAGTGCAGTTCGTAGGTGCCGGTCACCCTCTGCATCTGCGGGGCGTGGAAAATCTGGCCGACGCTCCACGGTGGCGTGGTCAAGGTGTCGGTGCGGGTGACGGTGTGCGACCAGGTCCAGGTGTGCTCGTAGGTGGCCGACACCGCGACCGAAAACTCCTCGCCGAACTTGTACTCCGCGGTGATCGTGATACCGATGCTGTTGGAGCCGCCGGTGGTGTCGGACCACGCGATCGACTCGTTCTGATTGACGGTGCTGCAGTTGTTGGCGTTGCGGCCGACCTGGTGGCGTGCGCCACCGAACTCCGTGCGCGACGACGGGTGGAAGACGCAGGAGTCCGTGCCGTTGTCGCACTTGTCCAGCAGTTCACGGACGGTGGGCATCGAGTCGGCGTGTGCGGCGGGCACGGTGGGCGTGATGACGCCGAGGGCGGCGACAGCGGCCACGACGAAGGTCAGTGCGGATCGGATGCGCATGGCGGTGGGACCGTTCCTTCTGGGTAAAGGGATTAGTCGAATCCGATGGACTGCGTCCGCTTGTCCATCAGCGGGCCGACGTACGGGGTGTCGGCCTTGAACTCGCCGTCGTGGTCACCGTTGTAGTTCGGACCGGAGTACAGGTTGAGCCAGCAGTTGCCCCAAGCCTGCAACGAGGAGATCCGGTTCGCCCAGCCGTACTTGGCGAGCTGGACGCCGAAGTCGCGTCCGTTGCCGTCCTTGCACGGGTGCGATCCGGTGATGGTGAACGAGGAACCGCCGTAGTTCTGGTCGTCGAAGACTCGACCGATGATCACGTCGTTGTTCGTCACGGCGGCCAACCGCGCGCCACAGGTCACCACGCCGGTTTCCAGCCGCAAGGTGCAGTGGGTGGCGGGCGCGGCACTGGCTGTCGCGGGCGTGCATATCGCGAGACCGGCGACGAGTGCGATTAAGGTCGCGACAGTACGTCTCATTTGTACCCCGATCCGAGGAGATGTTCTGGTGCGGGGCGAGCGTAGGGCCGTTCGCGATGGGGTGCCGAGGTCGCAAGCATGCCTCAGGTACTTTTCGCGCGCATCACCTGTCCTTGCGTACATCACACTTTTCGGTGGGAGTCGAAACGAATCGAACCGAACAAGGCCGACATGTGGCCGTTCGATGAATCACCGCCGACGCTGTGAGGACAAGCACCTTGCCGAACCTGGTGACCCTGCCGAAACTCGAGCGGGCGCCTTGCGCGATGCCGTGGTGGGGGAGCCGGATTCCACTGTGCACCCGCACCACCAACCCGCGGTCGGTCAGGGCGTCGACGTCGTGGCGCACGGTTATCGGCGCGACGCCTGGATTGTCGACGAGGTCGCTCAACAGCAGGGTTCCCCGAGCGCGCACCGGTGTGGTCCGTTCGATGCCCGCTGGTACAGCAAGGACATCACGCTTTCGCCGCGTGCCCGCGAGGTGTCCACGTCGACCTCGCCGAAAGCGCCCAGCCGGTCGGGGCCGACCACCTGGGTCCAGTCGGTCCAGCCGCTGGCCTTGGTGGCGTCCACGATCCGGCCGAAGGACATGACCACGTAGGCGTTGTCGGACCGGCCGGCGGTGAGGTGGATTCCATGTGCCATCGGCTTTCGGAGCTGACGACGTGACCGGTCCACTGTAGACTGCCGTGCGGCCAGTACGCGGAGCGGCCACGACTGCACTGGCGACGGTGTGCCGTCGGCGATGGCCAGCGCGAAGGCAACGTTCTTGGCGACCTGGCCCCGGGCCCACGGCACACTCCAGGTGCTGCCGGCGCGGCGTTGTGATCGGAACCCGGCGTGACGGTCGCCGTGAACAGGTGAGTCGTCGTGTCGTAGTGCACCGCGCCGACCGTGCCGTCGGTCGCCGTCGCCCTCGGTGCCTTCGGCGCATAGCCATGCGGCGTCACCGACTTTTCGTTGGTGGCAAACGTGACCCTGGTGTGCACGGTTCCGTCGTCGGACAGCCGGGAGATTCGCTTGCTGCCCAGCGACACGAACTTGCCCGCGTCACCGAGCAACGCGATGCCGGACGAGCCGACCGGCGCGACCACGTAGTACGAGCTGTCGGCGTTGACGGTGTCGGTGTACGTGCCGGCGGCCGGCACGAGTTTGCCGGCTCCGGTGAGGTAGTTGTACACATAGGACGGTCCGGCGATCCCCTGGTCGTCGGGGCGGAAGCTGATCGGCTGGAAACCGCCGTTGCGGGCGTAGGCGAAGAAGTACCCGTCGCGCAGCCCGTCGTGGTCGGTGTGCGTCGCGGCGACCATCGGCGGGGTGCCACCCTGCGCCGTCGCCGTACACCGAGTCCACGGGCACGATCGGCACGTCCGGCTTGACGATCACACCGTCCGCGCGGACGCTGCGCAGCAGGTTGGTGGTCTCGGTGCTCATGAACACGTCGGTCCACGGCCACTCACCGAGCGCGCTGGCCAGCCGCGAGTCGACCAGGCACCGGCACGTTCTGGTACACCCGGATGCTCCCACTGCGCGGCACGCCGTCGGTGTAGCCGAAGGTAGCCTGCTGGAACTCGCCGACGGCGTCGCGCCCGGTGGTGCTGCTCCCTGCTGGTCAGCGCGTGGCCGACGGATCCGTTGAAGGTCCAGTCCGCGGGCTGCTCGGTGTGGATCTAGTAGCTGCCGTCGGCGTTCACGGTCGCGGTGACGCCGGACGCCGTGGCCGCGGCGGACTGGGCGCCTGTCGTCCCCGCGGTGACGAGGAGGCCGTCGACGAGGAGCACGGCCGCGCGCGTGCCGAACCTGGCCATAGAGCTCATGCCTGTGTGAATCGGTGCTTGTGTGGGTGAAGTTCCCGGTGCCCATGTCGTGGCGCGTCAGTTGCGGAGCAGCGTGGCCAGGTCGACTGCGTTGGCCATCGCCTGGGTGCCGGCGTCGCCGGGATGCAGGTGATCGCCGGAGTCGTAGGCGGGGCGCAGACGGAACGAGTCGGCGGGGTCCGCGGTGGCGGCGTCGAAGTCGACCACTCCGTCGAACATGCCGCTGTGCCGGATCCAGTCGTTGAGCTGCTGCCAGGTCTGGCGGCGCGCCGGGGTGTCGATGGCCGACCCACCGAACGGGGTGAGGGTCGCGCCGACGATTCGGACGCCACGGGCGTGCGCGGCGGCGATCATCTGGCGGTAGCCGCCGATGATGGCGGTGGCGGTGGCGTCGTAGCCGATGTCGTTGACGCCCTCCAGGAGCACCACGGTCCGCACGCCGGTGACGCCCAGCGCGTCGCGCTGGAACCGGGTCACACCGGCGACCCCGTAGTACGGCTGGCCGGGCCGGTCGGCGATGACGCGGTTGCCGCCCAGGCCCGCGTTGGCCACCGACAGGGTCCTGCCGGGCTGCGCGGCCAGCCGCCGGGCCAGGAAGTCCGGCCAGCGGTGGTTGGCGTTGCCGGTCGTGTTGGCGGTGTCGGTGATCGAGTCGCCGAAGGCCACGACCGTGCCCGTCACCGCGGCCGCCGGCGCCACGTCCACCCCGTCGGCCAGCATCCAGCACGGGGTGGTCCCGAACCGGCCGCTGTCCGCGGCGAGGGTTGCGTCCCCGCCGGCCAGATAGTTGCCCTGGGCGGTGAACGGGTGGTTGGTCAGCGGCCCGGTCGGGCCGGCCACGTGTGCGCTGACCAGCAGCGTGGACAGCGCCGCGACCCGCAACGACACCGGGTCGCTGTACTCCTGCGCGCCCGCCGGCACGGTCACCGCACGCCGGCCCTGGAAGGTCAGCTCCCGCAGGGTGCCGGCGGCCGGGGTGGCGCCGTTGCCCTGCACCGCGACCGAGGCGTGGTCGACAGTCAGTGGCCTGGTGCCGAAGGTGTTGGTCAGCCGTACCCGCACGTGGTCGCCGCCGGCGCTGAGGAACACGACGTTGCGCACGGTCTGGTTGGTGAGCCCGGCACCGGCCGGGCAGGTGTTGCCGGGGATGGTGGATCCCACGACCGGGCTGACGGACCAGCCGGCGACCCAGGCGGTGGCGGCCGTCGCGGTGCCGGGCGCCGCCAGCGCGAGGCCGGCCGCTGCCAGCAGTGCCGCAAGTGTTCTGTTCACGTCCTTCGTCCTCCGGTGTCAGAACTCGAAGGCGCCGAGGTCCGGCGCCTTCCCGTTGTACGGCAGGCCGACGTTGGCGCCCTTGTCGATCAGGGAGCTGTTCGCGGCGAGGCGGAGGTTGGGCAGCACGGGCAGGCTGCCGTCGGCCTGGCGCGGCCCGTCCCAGCCGGACGTCGACACGCTGCGGAACTGCGAGTCCGACAGGGACACGCCCAGGTTCCAGGAGTTGTAGGAGGCGTTCGTGCCGGACATGTTCGACAGCAGGGTGCCGGTGTAGGCGATGTTGTTGCGCAGGTTGCCCAGACCGACCGCCTTGCCGCTGGAGTTGATCCCGAGCATGTTGAAGTCCGGGTGGTTGCCGTAGGCGGTGTTGTTGAAGTAGTCGTTGGCGATCGTGTGGTGGTTGGCGTAGAAGCCCGAGACCTTGTTGTCGAACGCCACCGAGTCGCGGACCGTGTGCTTGGCGCCGTTCGAGACGTAGACGCCGCCGTAGCCGCCCGCCTTGAAGCCGTTCCCGTTGCCGGCCGGCGCGGGCGTGGTCGACTCGGGCAGGTAGCCGTTGCGCCAGGTCCAGGAGTTCTCGATGGTCACCGAGGAGAAGGCGTTGATGAGGTCGAAGCCGTCGTCGGAGTTCCACCAGGCGCGGTCGCCGCGGAACACGTTGCCCGGGTGGTTGGCCGAGATGTGCGCGCCGAAGCCGTCGGCGCTCTGGCCGGCCCCGTTGGAGGTGTGCGGGTCGTAGTTGTCGTGCGAGTCGCAGTTGAGCACGAGGTTGTCGCCGCCGTCCTGGATGAACAGGCCGGGACCCATGTTGTTGTGGGCGTTGATCAGCTCGAACACGTTGTCGCTGCCCGAGATCCAGATGCCCCACGACTCGTGGTTGAGGTTGTTGTTCTGGGGCACGCCCTGGACTTCCAGCCCCTTGAGGTGGATCCAGTTGCCGGTGACGTCGAAGCCCTTGATGCGGCAGTTGTCCTTGACCTTGGAGAAGTCGAACACCGGCCGCTCGCCGGGGTAGGCGGCGTAGGTGATCAGGTTGCCCGAGCTGCCGCTGCGGCTCAGCGTGATCGCGTCCACCCGGTCGGTCTGGCTCTTGCAGCCGCTGTTCGCGTGCGAGTAGCCGTAGGTGCCGCCGCGGAAGTACACCGTGTCGCCCGGCTGGACGACGGACTGGGCGTGGGCGATCGAGGCCCAGGGGGCGGCCGGGGTTCCCGCCGCGCTGTCGCTGCCGGCGGGGGCGACGTAGTAGGTCCGGCCGGCAGCTGGACTGCCCACGGCCGCCGCACTGCCGAGGACGGTGACTGCGATCGCGGTCACCGCGGAGATCACCAAAGAACGTTTCATGCTCACTTCTCCCTCAGTCGCAGCTGCCCGAGCAGGGCACGAAAGGCGTGATGGCGCCGGTCAGAGTGGTCTTGCCCGACGTCAGCCCGCCGGCGCTCGCGGTCACCGTGATGACGCCCGGGCCGGTCGCCCGTACCAGCGCGTATGCCACGCCCTGGTAAGCCTTGCGAACGGTGCCGCGGAAGCTCTCCTGGACCGGGCTGCCGCTGTCGACCGCCACGATCACGCCCGGTCCGCTGATGCTGTAGGTGATCGGCGTGGACGAACTGGTCACGACTCGGCCGGAGGCGTCCGCGACGGTCGCCTTCACGTACGAGACGTCGTTGACGTCCGTGGACACCGTGGTCTCGTCCGGAGCGAGCAGCACCTTGGCGGCCGTGGTGCCGGTCGGCGGCGGAGAAGTCCGGGGCGCACCCCATGTGCTCTGCCAGGAGTACCCGATCGGCCGCACCGTGCCGACCGCGTCCATCAGGCCGAAACCGCTCTCGACGTTCGGCCACAACTTGTCGGCCTCGCCGAGGTAGGCCGCGCCGGTCCAGACGAACAGGCCCGTGACGCCCGGGTTGTTCTTCACCGTCGTCCACGCCGACGTGTCGGTGCCCATCTCGGTGAACAGCCCGGGCCGCGCGGGCGACGCCTTCATGGCCTTGATGACGTCGTCGGGCCGGTAGTTGCCGCCGAAGACGTCGAGGGTGGTGCGGGTGGCGCCGGTGACGTCGCCGCTGTCGGCCGGTCGGAACAGGGCCTGGGTGACCGGGCGACTCGGGTCCAGCGCGTGCGAGATGGACACCATCCTGGTCAGCAGCGGCGTGCGGGTCGACAGCGAGTCGCGGATCTCGTTGCCGGCGCTCCACATCGCCACACTGGGGTGGTTGCGGTCGCGGGCGACGATGCTGGTGGCGTCGACCTGGTACCACGGCGCCGAGCCGGTCGCGGCAGGTACTGGTGGGGCGCCGGTGGGCGAGGACGCGGTGCGGTTGAAGTACGTCGCGTAGTCGCCGACGTCGGAGTACTTGTGCTGGGTCCAGACGTCGAAGAACTCGTCCAGCACCAGGAAACCCATCCGATCTGTGAGCTCCAGGAAGGCTGGACTCGGCGGGTCGTGCGCGGTCCGGATCGCGTTCACGCCCAACGCCTTGAGCTCGGCCAGCCGCCGTTGCATGGCCCGCTGCGGGGCCGCCATGCCGAGCGCGTGGTAGTCCTGGTGCAGCGCGACGCCTTGGAACTTCACGCTCTTGCCGTTCAGCTTCATCCCGTCCGAGGCGCTGAACGTCAGGCTGCGGATGCCGACCGGGGTGATGTCGTCGTCGACCGCCGAGCCGCCGGCGATCACGTCGGTGGCCAACGAGTACAGGTTCGGCGTAGCCAGGTTCCAGAGCTTGGGGCTGCTCACCGGCACGTCATAGCCGAAGGTCGCCGAGGCGCCGGTGGCGATGGTCTTCGCGGCGGTGGTGACCGGGGACAGTGTCATGCCGTCCGGATCGGTGAGCACCCCCTGCACGCTCACGTTCGCTGTCGCGTTGCCGCTGTTGACCACGGTGGTCTGCGCGTGGACCGTGGTGAGGTTCGGTGTCGTGACGTAGGTGGCCCACTGGTCGACGTGCACCGGATCCGTCGCGATGAGACGGACGTCGCGGTAGATCCCGGCGCCGGTGTAGTACCGGGACGCCGGTTGCGGGCTGGTGTCGGTCTTGACGGCGATGACGTTGTCGGCGCCGCCGAACTTCGCCGCTGCCGTGATGTCGTAGCGGAAGCTGGTGTAGCCGTCGGGATGGGTGCCGATGAGCGCGCCGTTCACGTACACGCTCGCGTTGGCCATCACGCCGTCGAACTCGATGTACACCTTGCGGGTGCTGGGCACCCCGGACAGCGAGAAGTGCTTGCGGTACCAGCCGATTCCCGACGGCGCGTAACCGCCGCGGCCGGTGCTCGGGGCCGACTGGGAGAACGGGTCGGACGGTGGGTTCGGGCCTTCGATGCTCCAGTCGTGCGGAACGCTGAGGGTGCGCCAGCTGCCGTCGGGATAGGCGCCGCCGCCGGCGCCGCTCGCGTCGCCGTAGTGGAACAGCCAGCCGGGGTCGAAGTCGGTGACCGTGCGGAACCGGTTGGCGGCGTCCGCGGAGGTGGCGCCGGCGACGTGCGTGGCGGCCGGCGTGACCGCTTCCACCGTGCTCGGGGCCAGCGCCACCGCCACGATGCTCGCGGCGGCGACGGCCAACCGCCGGCTGATGGCGAACCTACGCATGGCACTCCCTTCTCCAGGGGTTCGTGACGGCGGGCGGCTCACCCGATGATCTGTGCGAGCCGGGCGGCGATCTTCTGGTGTCCGCCGTCGGTGGGATGCGTGCCGTCCGCGGTGTCGGAGGCGGTGATCCAGCCTTCGGTGTCGATGAACCGGACCTTGCCGTCGCCGGCCTTGATGCGGGCGGCGACCGCGGCCTTGGTCTCGTTGACGTACAACTTGTGGAAGGTCTCCATCGCGTAGAGGGTGGCGTTCGGGTACTTCGCACGGATCCGGGCCAGCAGCGTGGTGTACGCGGCCTGGAACTGGGAGCCGGAGACGCCGTGCCCGACGTCGTTGGTGCCGAGGTTGATCACCACGTCGCCGGCCTGGTAGCGGGAGAAGTCCCAGTCCGGTGTGCTGGTGTCCACTCCCGTCTTGAAGTACCGGTCGCGCATGCCGATGCATCCGGAGGACGGGGAGAGGCAGACACTGGGGCGGGCGATCTCGGTGTGCGCGGCGCCGAGCTTCTCCGCGGTCAGCCAGCCGTATGCGGTCAGCGCCTCCTTGGACGACCGGTAGCCGGCCGTGATCGAGTCGCCGACGAACTCGATGATCCGGGACGGCACGCTCGGCGCCACGGTATGCGCGCCGGAGTCCAGGGTCACGCCCTGGAACACCCCGTCGCCGTGATAGGAGCCGGCGTCCTGGCGGTAGGCCACACGCAGCGTGTGCGTGCCGGACGGCAGCCGGGTCGGGGTCAGGTTCACGGTTCCGTGAACGTTCGGGTGCGTCACCCAGCCGCCGTTGTCGATGCTGGTGTACAGGTCGACGCTGTTGCGCTGGCGCAGTTGCACCGTGGTGCCGGTGAAGCCGAGCACCGCGTACGCGCCGGCCCATTCGGACGCGTACGTGCTCGGCGACCGGGTGTCCCAGCGTCCGAAGTACCGGATGTTGGAGTCGGTGGGCGAGCCGTCACCGGTGGCGGCCGAGGCCGGCTGCACCGCGGTGGTCACCGCGGCCACGACCGCCACGACGACGGCCACTGCTCGCGACCTTGTGCTGAGGGGCATGGCCTTCTCGTCTCTGTCCAGTGTGAACGGTCAGCGCAGGTAGCCGACCAGCGGCAGGTTCAGCTCGCGAATGCCCTGCACGACGAGATTGGCCATCTGCGTCGCGCCGTACAGCGAGAAGTGCGTGTTGTCGCTGACGCCGTCGCTGGCCTTGCTGAGATAGATCTTCTGCGAGCCGGCCGGGCCCAGGCCCTGCACGAGGTTCTTGCTCTTGGCGGTCAGGTCGACCACCGGCACGTTCGCGCTCTTGCCGAGCGCGCGGATCACCGCGGGCAGGTCGACGCCCTTGGTGTTGACGTGCAAGGCGGTCGGCGTGAGCGTGGTGCCGTTGAACAGCCGCCGTACCGGCGGCGTCACCAGCACCGGGATGCCGCCGCGCTCCCGCACACCGTTGACCATCGCGGCCAGGTTGTTGTGGAAAGCGCTTTCCGATGTGTCCTTGTCGTTGTGCCCGAACTGGATGAACACCAGGTCCTTGGGCTTGATCAATGCCTTGAGCGTGGGAAACAGCGCCTTGTTGGCCAGGAAGCTGCCGGAGCTCTCGCCGGAGTCGGCGTAGTTGGCGATCACGGCGCCGTTGCGCACGTCCGTGGGCAGGATCTGGCCCCAGCCCGTGTAAGGGGCCACCGGCTGGTCGCAGACGGTCGAGTCGCCGGCCAGGTAGGCCACCAGCGGTGAGTTGGCCTTGGTCACCGTCAGGGAGCTGATCGCCGGGGAGCTGCCCGCGAAAGTGATGTCCAACCCCGGTGTTCCGGTGCCGCCCTGGCCGGTGGGCTGCCCCTCCGGACTGCGCACGTTGACCGTGACGGTGGTCGGGACGACCTGGCCCGTGGCGGTCGAGACGGCGGTCAGGATCTGCCTGCGTGCCTCGACCGACATCGACGTGTTGGCCGCCTTGGTGGCGCTGCCGAGGCCCACGGTGACGTCGTAGTTGCCCGGCGACACATCGAAGTGGCACTTGATCGGTGCGGTCCCCGAGCACTGCGCGGGCAGGGCGTGAGGTGCGGCAGTCGCGATCGGCGTGGGAACCAGCACTGCCGCGGTCACGCCGGTCATGAGGATCACTTGACGCATGAGGGACATGGGCTTCTCCTGTCGTGCCTGTCCGTGCGGAGGCGCGTGGTCGCGGCGCAGTCGGTGAAGTTGTTGTCGCGCAAGGGCACTTGATCAATCACGTGAGGCAGGGCCGCTCGGAGGAGGTTACTGCCGGCCCGCTTCGTCGCCAAAAACGTTTCAAAAGCTGACGTTCCCCGGTTCTGGAACAGCGAGCCCACCGACTGTCGGTCGCTCGTGCGGTTATCGCCGTTCTTGCCGGTAGGAACCGGTTTCGGGCTGCCGCCGGCACGATCGACGACGGGTGTCCGGCCCGTTTTGGCCGATGAAAATTTCAGGAGATCGTGGCGACCGCCGTGTCCCATTGCGATGGTCGAGCGGAGACACCGGCGAGAAACGCAGTGCGCCATATGGCGGTAAGCGCTTTCCCAAGCTCATGCGGACTGCTCCCTGGCTGCCCTGATCACTGCCAGGCGCCTGCGTAGTGGTCGTAGGCACGGGTCGAGCTCCCGGTGATCTCCGTGGCCGCCGGCAACTCGCGGCCTCGGGCGTCCGGATCGGGCACCGAGGCGGCGAGCAGCCGCGTGTACGGGTGCCGCGGGGTGAGGATCACCTGGTCGGCGGGGCCACGCTCGACGACCCTGCCCCGGTACATCACGATGATGTCGTCCGAGAAGTGCCGGGCGGTCGCCAGGTCGTGAGTGATGTAGAGAACCGCCAGGTTCTCCTCGGTTCGCAGTCGGGACAACAGGTTCAGCACGCCGAGACGGATCGACACATCCAGCATCGACACCGGCTCGTCGGCGACGACCACCTCGGCCCCAGGGGCCAGCGCGCGGGCGATCGCGACCCGCTGCCGCTGGCCCCCGGACAGCTCGTGCGGCCGCCGCCGCGCGAACTCCGCCGCCGGCCGCAGGCTCACCCGATCCAGCAGCTCCGCCACCTTCTGCTGGACGTCCCGGCCGCGCTGGGCCTGGCCGTGCAGCAGCAGCGGTCGGGCCAGGTGGTGGCCGACGGTGTGCATCGGGTTGAGCGAGGCGAACGGGTCCTGGAACACCATCTGCACCAGGTCCCGGTACGACCGGTCCGGGCGGTCGTCGCTGAGGCTGATCGTGCCCGACGTCGGCCGGTCGAGGCGGGCGATCAGCCGGGCCACCGTGGACTTGCCCGACCCGGACTCGCCGACCAGGCCCAGTGTCCGGCCGGCGCTGAGGGTGAACGACACGTCGTCGACCGCGCGCAGCGTGCCGCGCCGCAGCCCCGACCGGACGGTGAAGTCCTTGACCAGGTTGCGTACGTGCATCGTGGTCACTGCACTCCTCCGACCGCCGATTCGGTGAGGCTGGGAAACGAACGCAGCAGCTGCTGGCTGTACGGGTGCTGTGCGGCCGTGCGGATGTCGTCGGCGGCGCCGTACTCGACGATCTCACCGTCTCGCATCACCGCGATGTGGTCGCTGATCTCCAGCAGCAGCGGCAGGTCGTGGGTGATCAGCAGGACCGCGAAGCCCAACTCGTCGCGGAACCGCAGGAGCTGGCGCAGGATCTCCCGCTGCACCACGACGTCCAGGGCTGTCGTCGGCTCGTCCATGATCATCACCTGTGGGTCGAGCAGCAGCGCCATCGCGATCATCACCCGCTGGCGCATGCCGCCGGACAGCTCGTGCGCGTACGAGCCGAGTCGCTCGGGGTCGATGCCGACCAGACGCAGCACCTCGACGCAGCGGCCGCGGCGTTCGTCGCGGCGCAACCGCGGGCGGTGGGTGCGCAGCACGTCGTCGAGCTGGCGGCCGACCGGGGTCACTGGATTCAGCGAGTTCATCGCGCCCTGGAACACCATGGACAGCTTGGTCCAGCGGAACGCTCGCAGCTGCTCCGGTGACAGCCGCAGCACGTCGAGGGCCGTGCCGTCGCGGTCGTGGAACAGCACCGACCCGGAGGTGACTTCGGCCGGCGGGCGGTGCAGGCGGTTGATCGCGTAGGCCAGTGTCGTCTTGCCGCAGCCGGATTCGCCGGCCAGGCCGAGGATCTCGCCGCGGCGCAGCGTCATGGAGACGTTGCGGACGGCGGCCGCGTGCGTGCCGTAGACCACGGTCAGGTCCCGCACGGTCAGGACGGCGTCCGGGGCTGGGCGCACCGCCGGCGCGTCGGGCTCGATCCTGGTGGCGCCGGATCGGGCCGCGGCCGAGCGCAGCCGGGGATTGATGATCTCGTCGATGCTGAAGTTGATCAGCGACAGACCGCACCCGAACAGCGCGATCAGCAGCCCGGGCGGCACGAACCACCACCACGCGCCGCGTTGCAGCGCGAAGCCGTTCTGCGCGTAGTACAGCATCGTGCCCAGTGTCGAGGCGTTCGACGAGCCCAGTCCGACGAAGGACAGGCCCGCCTCGCTCAGGATCGCCAGCAGCACCGAGAACACGAACTGCGAGGCCAGCAACGGCGCCAGGTTCGGCAGGATCTCCACGACGACGATCCGCCAGGTCTTCTCGTCGGCGACCTTGGCCGCCGCCACGTAGTCCCGGTTGCGCAGCGAGAGCGTCTGCGCCCGCAGCACGCGGGCCGACGCCGCCCAGCCGGTGACCGCGAGCACGATGGCGATCGTCCACGAGCCACGCTGTTCGGGCGGCACGAAACCGGCGATCACGATCACCAGCGGCAGGCCCGGGATCACCAGCATCACGTTGGTGAACAAGGAGATCAGTTCGTCGACGACGCGGCCCATGTAGCCGCCGACGATGCCGAAGGCGCCGGACAGCAGCGTGGCCATCAGCCCGACCAACAGGCCGATCTGCAGCGAGCCGCGGGTGGCGGCGGCCAGCTGGGCGAACACGTCCTGGCCCGTCTGTGTCGTGCCGAGCAGATGTCCGCCACCGGGCGGGGTCATGCCGATGTCGCGGATGGCGTCGGGGTCGCCGGCGAACAGCGGGGCGAGGAGTCCGAACAGCGCGATCGCCAGCACCAGGCCCAAACCGACACCGAGCTTGGCGGACCAGCGGGGGAGCAGCAGGTTCACGGCACTCTCCTCAGTGGCTCACGCGGGTACGGGCGTCGAGCAGGCCGTAGAGCAGGTCGACGACGAGGTTGGCGCCCAGCACGGCGACCGTGATCACCAGGAAGACCCCCTGCATCAGCGCGTAGTCGTTGTTCTGGACGGCCTGCAGCAGCTTGGATCCGATGCCCGGATACGAGAAGACCTGCTCCGTGACGATGGAGCCGGACACCACGAAGCCCAGCGAGATCGCGAAGCCGGCGACCGAGGGCAGTACGGCGTTGCGGGCGGCATAGCGGATCATCACCCTGGCGTCGCGCAGCCCCTTGGCCTGGGCGGTCAGCACGTAGTCCTCCGAACCGGCCGACACCATCATGTTCCGCATGCCCAGCAGCCAGCCGCCGACCGAGGAGATCACGATCGTCAGCGCCGGCAGCGCCGCGTGGTAGACGGCCGAGGACAGGAAGTCGGCATTGAACCCGGGCGTGAGCGTGACGTCATAGCCGCCGTTGAGCGGGAACCAGCCGAGTGCCGAAGCGAACAGCGCCACCAGGATCAGCGCCAGCCAGAAGTACGGCACCGCGGCCAGCACGGTGGTCGCCGGCACCAGGGTGTCCAGCCAGCTGCCACGCTTCCACCCGACCACCGCGCCCAGTCCCACACCGACCACGAACGAGATGACCGTCGCCACGCCGACCAGGACGACGGTCCACGGCAGCGACTGCATGATCACGTCGGACACCTTGGCCGGGAACTCGCTGACCGAGATGCCGAACTCCCCGTGCAGCAGGTTGCCGAGGTAGCCGAAGTACTGCTGGGGCAGCGACTGGCCGTCGTTCGTGCCGAGCATCAGCGCGTAGGCCCGGCGCACCGACGGATCGACGGCGCCGCCCCGCTGCGCCAGCTTCGCCATCAGGGTGTCCACCGGATTGCCCGGCATCAGCCTGGGGATGAGGAAGTTCAGCGTGACCGCCGCCCAGAGCGCGACCACGTAGAAGCCGATCTTGCGCGCGTAGTACGCCATGTCACTGCCCGGTGGGCTTGAGCGCGGTGAAGACCTGCGCCGCGTCCGGCCGTCCCCACACCGCGGGGAAGGCGTACAGGTTGTCCTTGCTGGGCCAGCCGGTGAACTTCTTCGCGTTGTACTCGCTGGTGGTGCCGCCGGTCAGGATCGGGATGTAGGGCAGCTGGTCCTCGATGTGGGACTGAATGGTGTCGTAGTACGGCTGCCGGGCGGCCGTGTCGCTGGTCTGCGTCTTGCGCAGCTCGGCCAGCGCCTTGTCCACGTCGGGGTCGGAGAACCGGGCGAAGTCGGGGTTGGCGGTCTGGCCGACCGGTGCGGTGTTGGCGCTGTCGAAGAAGTAGTTCCAGAGGTAGTACGGGTCGGCGGCCGGACCCTGGTAGAGCGAGTCGATCAGCAGCTGGAACTGGCCCCGGCCGCGCGAGTCTGACCACTGGTTCCAGGACTCCTGCTGGGCGGTCAGCTTGATGCCGATCTTCTGCAGCTGCTGGGCCATCGTGTTCACGGCGGTGATGTAGTCCGTCCAGCCGGACACCACCTGCACGGTCAGCGTCAGCGGCGTGCCGTCCTTGGCGTACCCGCCGTCGGCGCCCTTGCGGTAGCCGGCCTGCTGGAGCAGCTGCTCGGCCTTGGCGGTGTCCGGCGCGTCCGGCGCCAGCTTGTTCCGCAGCTTGCCCGAAATCAGCTTGTCGTCGCGGCCGGCCAGCGCGAAGCCGGGGGAGATGGGGCTCGCGGTGTCCTCGAAGGCGAGTGAGTTGAGCTGCTTGCGGTTGATCGCGTAGTAGATGGCCTGGCGCACGGCCGGATCGGTCTGCGGGCCGGTGCAGCCCAGCTGGGCGTTGGCGCAGGTGAACAGCGCCATCTGGTTCATCGGCACGGTGATCGCCTGGTAGCCGGGATAGTTCTTGGCCACGTTCTTGATGTCGGGCACCGGTCCGGTCTGCCAGTCGATCTGACCGGCCGCCAGCGCGTCGGCGCCGGACTGGTTGCCCGACAGCGCCAGGTAGCGCAGCTGCTTCACCGCGGGCTCGCCGCCCCAGTAGTGCGGGTTGGCCTTGAGCGTGAAGGCCTGCGGCTTGAACTCCGCGAGTTCGTACGCCCCGGTGCCCACCGGTTTGGCCACCACGTCGGTGGCCGGGTCCTTGACGTCCTTCCACAGATGCCGCGGCACGATGTACAGCCGGCCGAGCACCTGTGGCCCCTGCATGTAGGCCGGCTCGGGGAAGGTGATCACGACGTGGGCGGGGTCGACCGCCTTGGCCTGCCCGTCGTAGCCGGTGGCGTTGATGGACTTGTTGGCCGCGACCATGTCCAGGGTGAACACCACGTCGTCGGCGGTGAATTTCTGGCCGTCGGTCCAGGTGGCGTTGTCGCGCAACGTGATCGACAGCTGGGTGCCGTCGGCGTTCCAGCTGTACGCCGTGCCGAGCAGGGGCTTGGGCGGGTCGGTTCGCACCTGGTTGAAGTAGAACATCGGCTCGAAGATCGTGCCGGGGCCCTCGATCGGGCTCGGCGAGAACGGGTTGAAGTTGACCTGGTAGTCGCCGGCCTGTCCGGTGTAGACGACGAGCGTGCCGGTGTCGGCGGCGCTCTTGCCGCTCGCGCATCCGGTGGCGAGCGCGGCGACCGCGACCACTGCGACGACGGCCGCGCGTGCGCGGCCACGACGTGCCTGTGGGAACATCGTTGATCCTCTCCTGGCTCCGGCTTCCGTGCGGGTGGCTAGCTGCCGACCATCGCCTCGGCGTCCTCGCCGAGCAGATGGGCGGTGACGAAACCGTTCGGTCGAGCGGCGGCAGGGGACCCGGTGGCGAAGCCGGCGCCGCTGGCGCCGCGGCGGCGTCCAGCGGGGAAAGGCGTGTGTGCCCTGGCGTCCATGGCAACCCCTCCCATGAGCTGGCAAGCCAAACACGGAACCGGTTAAGCGTCAATGGTCGAGGTCCGTCGCTGAAGTGCTGTTAACCGGTACAGTCCCCTGCCATGAGAGGTGTCGGGTCGGATCGGCATCGGTCCTGGTGGCGGCTGCGTCGCGGCCCTTGATTGCTAAGCTCGGCCTAACCGGTTCAGCGCGTTCGGAGGCAATCTTGGTGAGACGTCCTACCATCGCGGACATCGCCAGGGAGGCCGGAGTCTCCAAGGTGGCGGTCTCCTACGCGCTCAACGGTCGGCCCGGCGTCTCCGACGACACCAGGCGGCGCATCGCGGCCATCGCCCGGCAGTTGGGGTGGGCGCCCAGTAGCGCGGCCAGGGCGCTGTCGGACGGCAAGGCGGGCGCGATCGGCGTCGTCGTCGACCGGCCCGCCGAGGTGCTGGGCGTGGAGCCCTTCTTCATGCGGCTGATGGCGGGCATCCAGAACGGCCTCGGCGAGGGGCAGACCTCGCTGCTCATGCAGGTGTCCTCCCGTCAGGCCGTCGAGTTGGAGATCTACCGGCGCTGGCACGCCGAGCGCCGAGTCGACGGCGTGCTGCTGGTCGACCTGCGCGTGGAGGACGCCAGGCTGGACCTGGTCACCGGGCTCGGCCTGCCGGCGGTGGTGATCGGCGGGCCACTGGGGCGTGCCGACCTGCCGTGTGCCTGGACCGACGACGCCGCCGGCATGACCGAGGTGCTCGACTACCTCGCCGCGCTGGGGCACCGGCGGGTGGTGCACATCGCCGGCCCCGCGGAGTTCGTGCACACCAGGGTTCGCGCGCAGGCGTTCGCCGCGGCCACTGCCCGGCTGGGCATGACCGAGTCGCGGACCGTGCACACCGACTACTCCGACG
The DNA here is from genome assembly GCF_040682195.1 of Kutzneria sp. NPDC051319. Taxonomy (NCBI): domain Bacteria; kingdom Bacillati; phylum Actinomycetota; class Actinomycetes; order Pseudonocardiales; family Pseudonocardiaceae; genus Kutzneria; species Kutzneria sp. NPDC051319. The sequence goes on from NZ_JBFBAM010000032.1 coordinate 16,867, forward strand.
AGGGCGGCGCCAGCGCGGCCCGGCGTGCGCTGGTGGCGGAGCGCCCGCCGACCGCGCTGGTGTTCGACAACGACGTGATGGCCACGGCCGCGCTCGGCGTCGCCCAGGAGTTGGGCCTGTCGGTGCCCGGCGACCTTTCCCTGGTGGCTTGGGACGATTCGGTGCTGTGCCGGCTGGTCCGACCGGCGTTGAGCGCGCTGCGCAGGCCGGTGGTGGACTACGGCGAGCTGGCGGTGTCCATGCTGCTGCGCCTGCTGGACGGCGAGGTGGTTGAGGACCAGGCCGCCGCGCAGCCCACGCTGGTCGTCAGGGGCAGCACCGGGCCACCCCGGACGGAGCGTTGACTTAACCGGTTAATCACCGTAGAAACATCCGGGTGAGGAAACCCCTGTCGCAAGGATGGACACTGCGTCCCGCATCCGGGGGACCGGTCATCGACGCCGCCGTTCCCGGCTGCGTGCACACCGATCTGTTGGCCGCCGGGCGGATTCCCGATCCCTACCTGGACGGCAACGAGGCGGACCTGGCCTGGATCGGCCGCACCGACTGGTGCTACGCGACCGTGTTCGACTGGGAACCCGACGGCCACGACCATGTCGACCTGGTCTGCGAGGGACTGGACACCATCGCCACGATCGAGCTGAACGGCACGATCGTCGGTGAAACCCACAACATGCACCGCACCTACCGGTTCGAGGTGCGCGAGCTGCTGCGGGTCGGTGTCAACACGCTGATCGTGACGTTCGCGTCCGCGCTCGATCACGTCGAGAAGGCGCGGGCGGAACTCGGTGACCGGCCGCACGTCAACCGCTTCCCGTACAACTACCTGCGCAAGATGGCCTGCAACTTCGGCTGGGACTGGGGGCCGGAGCTGGTGACGGCCGGCATCTGGCGGCCGATCGCCCTGGAGTCCTGGTCGACGGCCCGGCTGGCGGCGGTGCGTCCGCTGGCCTCGGTGCAGAAGGCAGGTGTCGCAGTGCATCTGGACGTGCGGCGCTCAGGGGCCACAGTGGACGATCACCTGCTGGTGGCGGTGCGGGTTGGCGACACAGTGTCGCAGAGCACGCTCCCGGAGGGGGTGCACAGCACCGTCGTCGAGGTCGCGGTGGACAACCCGCGGCTGTGGTGGCCACGCGGTCACGGCGCGCAACCGCTCTACCCGGTTCGGGTCGAGCTGATCGGCGCGCAGGGCGTGATCGACACCTGGGTGGGGGAGATCGGCTTCCGTACGGTCGAGGTGCGCAGCGAGCCCGACGAACTCGGCACCTCGTTCACCTTGGTGGTCAACGGGAAGCCGATTTTCGCCCGCGGTGTCAACTGGATCCCCGACGACTGTTTCCCGCACCGGGTCGACGAGCACCGCTACCGCGACCGGCTGACGCAGGCGTGCGACGCGGGCGTCAACCTCGTCCGGGTGTGGGGCGGCGGGATCTATGAGAGCGAGGACTTCTACGGCCTGTGTGACCGGATGGGACTGTTGGTGTGGCAGGACTTCCTGTTCGCGTGCGCCGCGTATCCCGAGGAACAGCCGCTCTACGACGAGGTCGCGGCCGAGGCGCGGGAGGCAATCACCCGACTGTGCCCGCATCCCAGTCTCGCGGTGTGGAACGGCGGCAACGAGTGCGCGTCCGGCTACCACAACTGGGGCTGGCAGGAGCGGCTCGGCGAGCTCAGCTGGGGCCTCGGCTACTACCTCGACCTGTTGCCCAAGTTGCTGTCCGAACTGGACCCGACCCGGCCGTACACGCCACACAGTCCCTGGTCGATGTCCCCCGACGTGGACCCCGACGATCCCGACCACGGCAGCATGCACATCTGGGACGTCTGGAACCACCGTGACTATCTCGCCTACCGCGAGCACATCCCCCGGTTCGCCGCCGAGTTCGGCTTCCAGGGGCCGCCAAGATGGTCGACCCTGGTGCGAGCGGTGCATGACGAACCGTTGACTCCGCGTTCGCCGCACATGCTGGCGCACCAGAAGGCGGAGGACGGCGCCGGCAAGCTCGAAGCGAGGCTGGCGGAGCACTTCCCGCCGCCGCTCACGGTCGAGGACTGGCACTGGGCGACGCAGCTGAACCAGGCGCGGGCGCTGACCGTGGGGATCGAGCACTTCCGATCGTGGGCACCGCGGTGCGCCGGCACGATTGTGTGGCAGCTCAACGACTGCTGGCCGGTGACGTCCTGGGCGGTGATCGACGGCGACGGCGGTCGCAAGCCGGCCTGGTACGCCTTACGCAACGCCTACGCCGACCGGCTGCTGACCGTGCAGCCGCGCGGGGCCGATCTGGCGTTGGTCGCCGTCAACGACAGCGACCGCGACTGGACCGCGAGCGTGCACGTGCGGCGGATGTCCTTCGACGGCGACGTGCTCGATGATCTTCTGGTTGATGTCGACGCCGCGGCAAGGCAAACCGTGACCACGGTGTTGCCGGCGGGCTTGGTCGATGCCCAGCGGCCGGAGTCCGAGCTGCTGGTCGCCGACGCCGCCGACGTCCGGGCGACCTGGTTCTACCGGCCCGACCGGCTGCTGTCGCTGCCGGCGCCGCGGTTCGATGTGGAGGCCGTGCCGGTGCCCACCGGCTACCTGCTCACCGTCACCGCCGAGACCCTGTTGCGAGATCTCGCGGTGCTCGCCGACCGGGTGGCCGGGGACGCGGAGGTCAGCGACATGCTGACGACCTTGCTGCCGGGCGAGAAAACCTCTTTCCTGGTGCGGACTTCCGCCGAACTCGATCCGGCGCGGCTGCTTGACCCGATGGTGCTGCGGTGCGCGAATCAGCTCGGCCAACGGCAGTGACCGTGCACGTCGCCGAACCACCGCTGGCACGCCAGCGGTGGTTCGCTCGCCCTCGGGGTGTCCGGACGACGTCGTGCTCGACGACCCGGCTCAGCTCACGACGGTGGGCCAGCCGTTGGCACTCCAGGACAGGTGGTTGAGCCCGAGTTGGGCGGTGCCACCCTGATTTCCGTTGTAGTAGTGGTAGACGAGCACTTCGCCGTCGTTGTCGTGCAGCACCGTCTGCCCGCCGGGGCCGATCACGTAGCCGTGGGTGCCGAGGATCTGAGTGCCGCCGCCGGAAGTCGCGCTCACGCCGTTCTCGTCCACGTACGGGCCGGTGGGGCTGGTGGCGCGGGCGACCATGATCCGATAGGTGCTGTTGGTGCCGCGGCAGCAGTAGTCGAACGAGGTGAACAGGTAGTAGTAGCCGCCGTGCGGATAGACGTAGGCGCCTTCGATCGCGTCGGGGCTGGGCCGCTGGGCGATACCGTAGCGGGTGGTGTTGCTCGCCGGCTGCTTTCCGGTGGCCGGGTCGAGCTGGATCATCTTGATGCCGGACCAGAACGAGCCGAACGACAGCCACCAGCGCCCGGCCGCGTCCACCGTCAGCGCCGGGTCGATCGCGTTGTAGTCGCCGCTGCTCTGCGAGGAGTAGACCAGGCCGTGGTCGGTCCATGAGCCGGGTGCGGCGGTGGTGCTGGTGGCCAGGCCGATGGCGGAGTGGTTGGAGCCGAAGGAGGAGACGGCGTAGTAGAGCCAGTACACGCCGTTGTGGAAGGAGACGTCCGGCGCCCACAGGTCCTTCCAGCCCTTGTACGCGGTGGCCCAGGTCGCGCCGCCGGGCAGTGCCTGCCCGGCGGCGGTCCAGTGCACCCGGTCCGTGGAGGTGCTGATCTGGATGCCGCCGCCGGTGTAGAACAGGTAGTAGCGGCCGGATGCGGTCCTGATCATGGACGGGTCGTGCGCGTAGGTGGCGCCGCTGATCGTCTCGGGGTTCGGATAGGCCGCCGCTGCGGCGTCCGGGGCGAAGGCGGTGATCATGGCCAGCACCAACGCGGCCAGCAACAGCACGCCGGTGCGACGTCGAAGGATGGAAGTCACGAGCATGCCTCCATGCCGAGTCGGGAGGGGAGTGTGGATGCTGCCGGGGGAGCCGCCCGGCGGCGCGGTGCATTCGTCCATTGTGAACGCTCCCAAGATTGGACAACCGTCCTGCGCTGGGCCATCGTCGGATCGCGGCATCCGCTCATGAAGGTTTCACAGCGGAGCGGTATGTGGTTCGGGCACAACGACAAGGACACCACGGGGACCGCCCTCCGTGGCAACGTCACGAAGATGGTCAACCGGTGTGCGTGACCGGGGCGGCATCCCGGTGCTGCTGACGCCGCCTGTGCGACGGTCGTCGGCGTGACGCCGACCTGGGTGCAGATCGGCAACGAGATCAACTCGGGCATCTGCCACCCGGTCGGCAGCGTGACGAACCCGGCGCAGATGACCGGGCTGCTCAATGCCGCACACGACGAGGTCAAGCAGGTCTTCCCCAACGCCCTGGTCATGATTCACCTGGCGCAGCCGCAGAAGTACAGCTCCATGACGACCTTCTTCAGCGGCTTCAGCGGGCATGGCGGCAAGTGGGACATGAACGGTTTCTCCTCCTACGGCAGCGCCAGCCTCGCGCCGAGCATCGTGGCCAACATGAAGTCGATCTCGAACGCGTACGGCAAGCCCTACATGCAGGTCGAGTTCGGCGGACCGGTCAGCAAGGTGAGCAGCACGGAAGCCACGATCAAGGCGTACCTGACCGCGCTCAAGAACGACGGCGGACAGGGACTGCTGTACTGGGAACCCGAGGTCGGCTACGGCAACGGCGCCTGGGACTCCGCCACCCATGAGCCGACCGCAATCATGAACGGCTTCACCGCCGTGTGAACCGTGGCGGCCGCCAGCACGGTCGAGTGCTTCTTGTGGTGTGCAAGTGGGTAGCCGCTGGCCCGGCACCCGGTCGAGTGGATCGCGTTCGACGGCCGGCACACCGAACTGCTGTCGTACCTTCCGGGCCTGACGTGGCGGTTCTTCACCCAGTTCTGAGTCGACGGCGGCAAGGGCGTGTCTGACAATGCTGTGGTCCACGTGACCACGGCGTGAAGGACGATCGCCGCCCGGTAGACCACCGCGAGCTTGTCGTTCCGAATGGCGATACCCCGCCACTGCTTGAGGACGTTGAACCCACGCTCGTCGTGGAGATCATCGATCCGTGACAACCGCTCGCATGGGCGTGGTGTCCTGGGCCGGGTGTCCGGACCTACGGCTAGAGGGGCGCGGTCGAGTTGCGTACCACCAGTTCGGTGGCGAGTTCGATGTGGTGGGACTCGATTTTCTCGCCGTCGGCCAGGCGAAGCGCGGTCCGCAGGGCGACGCCGCCCATCTCCCGCAGCGGCTGTCGTACGGTGGTCAGCGGCGGCGAGGCCATCCGGGCGAGGAGCGTGTCGTCGAAGCCGACCACGCTCAGGTCTTCCGGAATGCGCAGGCCGCGGGTACGGGCGGTCTCGATTATGCCCAGCGCGATCTCGTCATTGCCGGCGAAGATCGCCGTCGGTGGCTCTGCGAGGTCCAGCAGCGCCCCGGCGCCGAGCAGACCGCTCCGGTAGGTGAAATTCTCCCGGCCGGACGTAGGCGCGGGGGCACGCGTCACGCATGGGCGCCACCTGTGGGCTCTCGGCCGGCTCGGCCAGGTGGTTGCCGACCCAGCGGCTGCCGAGTTGCCCGACCTTCTCCGCCGGCGTCATCTCGGCCAGGAGGGCGTCGACCCGTTCCGGCACGGGCAGCGTCGGGTCCTGCCAGCGCCGCCTGACCCGGTCCGCCGACGGCGACCGATCGTCCGTCGTCACCGCGTCCTCCGCCATTCTGAAGCGATTCGTTTCGAAATGTTTCGATCTCGGCCAGCATACGTAGGACACGTTATTACAGCAACGGTCGTGGTCGGCCCTTGACATGAACCGGCGCGAATCCTAGCTTCGGTAGGCCTACTGCTTTCGAAAGTTTTCGAAGGCGGCTCGGGGAGCCGCGAGTCTCGGGAACGGAGAACTCAGCGTGGAAACTCCACTCTCTCGTCGTACCGTCCTCGGGCTCGCGCTCGGCGTGCCGGTCTCGATGGCCCTGGGCGCCTGTGGCACCGCCGGCCCCGGCACCGGCGGCGCCACGTACTGGTACCTGAACGGGCAGCCCCAGGAAGGCGTCCGGACCGGCGCCGTCGACCGGTTCAACAAGGCCAATCCCGACAGCCAGATCACCCCGACCACCTTCCAGAACGACGCCTACAAGACGAAGATCAAGACCGCCATCGGCGCCGGACAGGCGCCCACCGTCATCTGGGGGTGGGGCGGCGGGACGCTGCGCACCTACGTCAAGGCCGGCCAGGTCGAGGACCTCACCTCGTGGTTCGACCAGAACGCCGCTGTGAAGGACCGGCTGTTCCCGACCGCGTTCGACGCCGCGACCGTCGACGGCAGGATTTACGCGAGGCCGTGCGAGGCCGTGCAGCCGATCGTCCTGTACTACAACAAGAAGGTCTTCGCGGCCGTCGGCGCGCAACCGCCGCAGAGCTGGGGCGACATCATGGCCCTGGTGCCCAAGTTCAACGCCAAGGGCATCGCGCCGTTCGCCCTCGGCGGCCAGTCCCGGTGGACGAACATGATGTGGCTGGAGTTCCTGTTCGATCGCCTCGGCGGCCCCGAGGTGTTCCAGGCCATTCTCGCCGGCGAGAAGAACGCCTGGTCCAACCCGGTCGCCATCGCCGCGCTGACCAGGGTGCAGGACCTGGTCAAGGCCGACGGGTTCATCAAGGGCTTCTCCTCGATCACCGCGGACTCCAACGCCGACCAGGCCCTGCTGTACACCGGCCGGGCCGCCATGATGCTGCACGGCGCGTGGTCCTACGGCATCCAGCAGGCCAACGGCGGCGACTTCGTCTCGAGCGGCGGGCTCGGCTTCATGAACTTCCCACCGATCGAGGGCGGCAAGGGCGACCCGAGCGACACCGTGGGCAACCCGGCGCAGTACCTGTCCATCTCCTCGAAGGCCACCGCCGAGCAGAAGACGGTCGCCAAGAAGTTCTTCGCCACGGGCGTCCTCGACGACGAGGAGGTGAAGCAGTGGATCGGCACCGGCGGGGTCCCGGTGCTGAAGGGCACACAGAAGCTGCTGGCCGCCGACAAGAACGCCGAATTCCTCGGCTTCACCTACGACATCGCCAGCAAAGCCAAGAACTTCGCCCAGTCCTGGGACCAGGCGCTCAGCCCGACCGCCGCCGAGCCGCTGTTGGACAACATCGCGAAGCTGTTCCAGCTGTCCATCTCGCCGCAGCAGTTCGCCGACAACCTCAACGCGGTCATCGGCCAGTGACCACGTCCACCGGACACCGGCCGCGGCGCGGCCAAGGCGGCAACCTGGTGTGGTTGGCCGCGCCGGCGCTGGTGTTCTTCGTCGGCTTCGCCGTCATCCCCGTCGTCGGCGTGTTCGCGCTGAGCTTCACGACGTGGGACGGAATCGGCGAGATCCAGTTCTCCGGACTGACCAGTTGGCGTGCCGTGCTCACCGATCCCGGGCTGCCGCACGCCATCTGGGTCACGTTCCTCGTGATGGTCGCGTCCTGGGCGGTCCAGACCCCGCTGAGCATCCTGCTCGGCACGTTCCTGGCCGGCCCGCAGCGCTACCGCGCGCTGCTGTCGGTGGTGTACTTCATCCCGCTGCTGCTCAGCTCCGCGGCGATCGCGATCGCGTACAAGGCGTTGCTGGACCCGAACTTCGGGCTCGGCGCCGGGCTGGGCATCGCGTTTCTCAGCCAGGACTGGCTGGGCCGCCCGGGGCTCGCGTTCGGACTCGTCATCTTCGTCGTCTCCTGGCAGTTCATCCCGTTCCACTCGTTGATCTACCAGGGCGGTGTCCGGCAGATTCCGCGGTCCATGTACGAGGCCGCGCAACTGGACGGCGCCGGCCGGGTCCGCCAGTTCTTCAACGTCACGCTGCCCCAGCTGAAACACACTGTCATCACCTCGTCGACGCTCATGGTGGTCGGCTCGCTGACGTTCTTCGACCTCATCTTCGTGTTGACCGAGGGCGGTCCGGGGGATGCCACCCGGGTGCTCGCGCTGGACATGTACAAACGGGGTTTCCAGGCCAACCTGATGGGGCCGGCCAGCGTCATCGCCGTCACCCTCGTCCTGGTGGGCCTCGTCCTCGCCCTGCTGCTGCGCCGGCTCGGCGGCCGCGACGCCGGTGAGAGCCAGTTGGAGGGCGTCTGACATGAGCGCCACGCTGACCAAGCCACGGCATCAGGCGGATTCCCGCCGAGTGCGGCAACGCGGCACCGGCCCGGCCCATCGGCGCAACTGGCTCGGTGGCCTGGCCGGTTGGCTGTGGCTGGCCGTCGTCGTCGTGCCCGTCTACTGGGTTCTGATCACCAGTTTCAAGGCCCAGAGCGGCTACTACTCGAGCAACCCGATGGTCCCGCCGAGCAGACCCACGCTGGACAACTACCTGTTCGTCATCCAGTCCGACTTCGTCACGTACTTCGTCAACAGTGTCGTGGTCACGGCCGGCGCGGTGGTGCCGGCCGTGACGTTCTCCTTCATGGCCGCCTACGCCATCGTGCGGGGCTGGCCCAGCCGGTTCCTGCGCATGGTGAACGGCCTGTTTCTGATGGGCCTCGCCATCCCGCTGCAGGCAACGGTCATCCCCATCTATCTGATCATCATCAGGCTGCGTCTCTACGACAGCCTGCTGGCGCTGATACTCCCGTCGATCGCGTTCGCCATCCCGCTGTCCGTGCTGGTGCTGGCCAACTTCATCCGTGACGTGCCCAAGGAACTGTTCGAGTCCATGCGCATCGACGGCGCCACCGAGTGGATGACGTTGTGGCGGCTGGCGGCGCCGCTCACCCGGCCGGCCATCGTGACCGTGACGATCTACAACGCGCTGACCATCTGGAACGGATTCCTGCTGCCGCTGATCCTCACCCAGAGCCCCACCCGGCGCACCCTGCCGCTGGCACTGTGGAGCTTCCAGGGCCAGTTCAGCGTCAACGTCCCCGCCGTCGTCGCCGCCATCGTCCTCACCACGCTGCCCATACTGGCCCTATACGTGTTCGGCCGCCGCCAACTGCTCGGCGGCCTCGCCGCCGGCTTCAGTCGGTGACTCGCCGGCGTCACGGACCGAAGTCGAATGGTGGTGGAAACGCCGAACGGGTGGTCGATCTGGGCCGATTGCCGCCGTGAAGGTGTCAGGTCGCTAACGGCCGGACCCATTCCGGCGGGCGAGCCGCAGTATTCGACCGTAGCGTCATGCACCATGACGAACCCACAGGACCCGTACCCGCAACAACAACCCGGCCGGTCCGGCTCGTATCAGCCGAACCAGAACCCGATGGCCGCGCCGCCGCTGAGCCAGAGCGAGCTGGGCGGCCCCCAGAACCTGCCGGCGCCGCAGCCGGTGCAGATCTCGTTCTGGATCTGGGTGGCCACCGCCGCGCTCGGCGTCATCGGCGCCGTGGTCGGATTCACCCAGCGCGATGCCGCCGTCGCCGCGCTGCGCGGCTCCGCGAGCGTACGCGGCCTGACCGAGGCGCAGATCCAGACCGCTGCCACGGTCGGTGTCGCCGTCGCCGCCGTCTTCGCGATCATCTTCGCCGGCTTGTACGTGCTGTTCGCGTTCAAGGCGCGGGCCGGGCGCAACTGGGCCCGCATCGTGCTGACGGTGCTGACCGTGCTCCATGTGCTGTCGCTGGCCACCGGGTTCTCGGTGCTCGCCGGCATCTCCGCGCTCGCCGCCGTCGTTGCCCTGGTGCTGCTCTACCTGCCCGCGTCCAGCCAGTTCTACGCCGCGTCGAAGCGGGTCCGGTAAGCACGTTCGGTCGACCGTGAGGGGAGTGGCCGTGATCGAGGCAGTGCAACTCACCAAGCGCTACGGGCAGACGCTGGCCGTGGACAACCTGTCGTTCACCGTGCAACCCGGCCGGGTCACCGGGTTCCTCGGGCCGAACGGCGCGGGCAAGTCGACGACGATGAGGATGATCCTCGGCCTGGACAATCCGACCGCCGGCAGCGTGCGCATCGACGGCAGGACGTATCGGGAGCTCGACCGTCCACTACGGACTGTTGGTGCCCTGATGGACGCGAAGTGGTTGCACCCCAACAGGTCCGCCTATTCCCATCTGCTGTGGCTGGCCAGGTCTAACCGGCTGCCCGCGCGTCGGGTGAACGAGGTGCTGGACCTGGTCGGCCTGACCGCGGTCGCCAAGCGGCGGGCCGGCGGGTTCTCGCTGGGCATGTCGCAACGGCTGGGCATCGCGGCGGCGCTGCTGGGCGATCCCGGTGTGCTGCTGTTCGACGAGCCGGTGAACGGCCTTGACCCGGAGGGCATCGTCTGGATCCGCCGGTTCATGCAGAGCCTGGCCGCCGAGGGCCGCACGGTGCTGGTCTCCAGCCACCTGTTGTCCGAGATGGCGCTGACGGCGGAGGACCTCGTCGTGATCGGCCGCGGCAGGCTGATCTCACAGGGCAGCGCCGCCGAGTTCATCGAGCGGTCGTCGACCTCGACGGTGTTCGTCCGCAGCCCGCAGCTGGCCAAGCTGGAGGCCGCCTTGGTGGACAAGGGATTCCCGGTGGTGACCGAGGGGGAGGGGCTCCAGGTCAGCGGCGCGAGAACCGAGGTGATCGGTGACGTGGCCGCCGCCATCGGCGCTGTGGTGCACGAGCTGAGTCCGCAGCGCGGCTCGCTGGAACAGGCTTTCATGCGGCTGACCGAGGACTCGGTCGAGTACCACACCGGGCTCGGCGATGCCGTTTTGCCGGAAGGGAAGTGAACCGATGGCTCTGCTGGACGTCGAACGCATCAAGCTGTTCTCCACCCGCGCGCCGTGGTGGTGCATGGTGCTGGCCGCCGCGCTGACGGTCGGCTTCACGGTGCTGCTGGTGGCCAACGCGGGGACCACGTTCCCGCTCGCCGTGAGCACCACGCAGTTCGCCTACAACTTCGGTCTGATGGTCGTGATGGTGATGGCCGCGCTGGCGATCACCACCGAATACCGCTTCGGCACCATCAAGTCCACCTTCCAGGCGGTGCCCAACCGGACCGCCGTGCTGGTGTCCAAGACCGTTGTCGTCGCGCTGCTGGCCGGCATCGTCGGCGAGATCATCGCTTTCGCCTGCTGGGGCGTGGCGCGGCTGATGAAGCCGGACGCCGACCTGGCGATCCGGACCGCGTCGGACTGGCGCAACGTCGCGGGCGTCGGGCTCGTCTACTTCGGCGGCGCGATTCTCGCCCTTGGCGTCGGCATGCTGATCCGGCAGACCGCCGGCGCGGTGTCGATCATCCTGGTCTGGTCGCTGCTGGCCGAGAGTCTCGTCGGGCTCATTCCGACGATCGGCGTCAAGATCCAGGCCTGGCTGCCGTTCAACGTCGCCGGGCACTTCGTCAACGGGGACGAGCCGGCGACGGGCGGCGTGCAGGGACGCGGCGCCGGCATCGACTTCGCGATGAGCCCGTGGGTGTCCCTGCTCTACTTCATGGGCGTCGCGGTGGCCCTGTTGGTCGTCGGCATAGTGGTGGTGAACAAGAGGGACGCGTGACGTGAGGATCTCGTCGGCCTGTGGGGCCGGGTTCCAGATCGGCGCGCCCGGAGAGATCAGGATGGGATCCAGCTGCGCCGGCTTCGTCGACAACGGTGGGCCATACGTGTTCCTGGCCTGCAACGGTCGGTCGCCCGGTTGACGGGCGCGGACGCGTTGCGGGTACGCACCTTCTTCGCCACCGGCCTGGTCGTGGCCGTCTCCCTGTCCTCGCGGTGCCCGACCGGCGGGCCGACGCGGCGTGGAGCGCCTGGATCCTGGACCTCGCGGACCAGGCGGGAAACGCGGACATGAACAAGACTGCACGCGCGACCGGCAAGCGCCGGGTGGACGACGACTGACGGTGGGACAGATGAACACTGGTGACGTGACGCGGACCGCGCTGGCGGGCATCCGGATCTTCAACGGCGTGGTGGGGCTGTTCGCGGCCCGGCGGATGGCCGCGCAGCTCGGCGGCGAGCTGGGGGAGGACAAGCGGTTCGTCTATCCGGCGCGGATGTTCGGGGTGCGCACGATCGTGCTGGGAGGCGATCTCCTGACGTTGCGTGCGAGTGACGCGTCCGCCCGTCGGGTCCTGTCCCAGGCCGTGCTGATTCACGCCTCGGACACCGTGGCGGCGGCGTATGCCGGGTGGCGGGGCGAGCTCCCGGCCAAGGCCGCGAAGGTCACCACGGCCATCTCGGCAGTGAACACCGTGCTGGCGGTGGTGTCGCTGGCCACTTGCCGGCGCGCTCCTCAGGTGCCGTCCGGACACGCCGACTGAGCCGCGCTGACCGAACGCCGGAAGTCGCCCGGCGCCCGTCTTCGAGGCCTACTCGGGTGGTGAGGCCGCTGACGAGCTGGTGGTCAAGCTGCCGCGGCGCGGTGGTGAGGCCGGGGCCAGGGATCCCGCCGCAAGATCCCCGGCCCGCCCCGTCGTCGCGCCCCGATTACCGAGGCTTCGTCACTACTGCGGCGCTCCGCCCCTCACGGCTTCCGTCGCTGGACAGATCCGCGATCGGCATTCCGATCGAGCGGACCACCGGGTTCACGATGCTCCGCGCTCGCCTCGCTCGCGTGTCGGCGAGGCGAGCCCGGATTCGACGTCCCGGCGGGAGAGGGTTTCGGGGACCGTTCATGACCAGTGCTCATCCGGAAAAGAGATCGATAACAAGGAGAAAACCCGCCTGACTACCTTCGAATCGGCCGCGCCAGCGGTGGCTGGAAACGGGCGTTTGAGGGAGATGGTGAGTGATGTCGGTGGGCTCCCGGTCGGTGACGGACTCCTCGATCGCGCGGTTGGACCCCGGCGACTGCGAGGTGCTGGCGGAGGTCGCGGGCAAGCTGGCGGCGGCCGAACCGGGCCTGATCGACGAGGCGTCGTGGGTGGCGGCGGCCCGGCGGGCGTGGCACTCGGCGCCGGCGGCGATGCGGGGCGTTCTCGCGGAGTTCCGTCGCGATTCCGGGCCGCAGGGCGCGCTGCTGCTGCGCGGGCTGCCGATCGATGAGGAGAACGTGCCGGCGACCCCGCTGGTGGAGGGCTCGGTGCAGCGCACGACCACGGCCGCGGCCGCGATCCTGATGCTCGCCGCCTGTGGGCTGGGCGACCCGGTCGCCTTCCGGGCCGAGAAGACCGGCGCCCTCGTGCAGGACGTGGTCCCGGTTCCGGGCAAGGAGCAGTTCCAGGGCAACGCCGGCTCGGTGCTGCTGGAATGGCACAACGAGAACGCCTTTCACATCTACCGGCCCGACTACGTCATGCTGCTGTGCCTGCGTGCCGATCACGACGGCATCGCCGGCCTGCGCACCGCCTGCGTCCGCCAGGCACTTCCGCTGCTGAGCGACCAGGGACGGGCCGCGCTGTCGGCGCCCGAGTTCGCCACCCAGCCGCCGCCATCCTTCGGGGCGGTGGCCGGCGGCGGCGAACCGCACGCCGTGCTGACCGGCGCCTGGGAGGACCCCGACCTCAAGGTCGACCTCGCCGCGACGACCGGGCTCACGCCGAGGGCCGAGGGCGCGCTGGTCGAGTTGCAGGAGGTGTTCGCCACGGTGGGCCGCACGTTGGTGCTCTCGCCCGGTGATCTCGCCATCGTGGACAACAGGGTCACCGTGCACGGCCGCACCGCCTTCCAGCCCCGCTACGACGGCCGCGACCGGTGGCTGCAGCGCACGTTCGTGCTGCGCGACCTCCGTCGCTCACGGGACCAGCGACCCGGCGACGGCTACGTCATCGACTGAAGGGGTGGTCGCCGGTCGAAGTGGCCGTGACTCTTTTACGGTCCGGATACTTCCGCAACCTGATGGTTCTTTCCGCGGCCCGTGACTCTTTTCGGGTGTGTGGGACTTTTGGCGCCGTGTGTGCGTCGATACGTGATAAGGGGAGTAGTGCTCGAGATCGACCTGGGAATAGTCACGGTCCGCAGTCGGGTGTTACTCCGTTCGGCCGATGCGACCCGGGAGTGGCTGGGGGAGTCTGGCGCTGGGGGTTGTAATTTGTCAACCAACCGAAACCATCCGGAAATATTCTGATCGTCGGGGGACGGCGACCAGGGGGAAATGTGACCGGATCGGGGGGAGCGTGGGCGGGGTAAGTGCCGCCGCGCTGGGCTGTGGTGTCAGACAATAGAATTCTGGGGAGGGGGAGCATGGGAATCTCATTGGATTTCCGTGTACTCGGGCCGCTCGAGGTGTACGCGGCCGGACAACGCATCGCGGTGGGTGGGCCGCGACAGCGCACGATTCTCGCGATGCTGCTGCTCGCAGCCGACCGCGTGGTGGCGGTGGACAGCCTGATCGAGGCGGTGTGGAACGGCCAGCCACCGGCCACCGGACGCACCCAGGTGGCCATCTGCATCGCGACTCTTCGCAAGAACTTCAAGTCGGCGGGCTGCTCCGACGACGTGATCATCACCTCGTCGCCGGGATACATGCTGCTGTCCGCCGGTCACCGGGTGGACCTGGTCGAGTTCAACCAGCTCATGGTCGACGGCGAGCAGGCCACCGCGCAGGGGCGGATCGCCGACGCGTCCGACCTGCTCAGCGACGCGCTGGCGCTGTGGCGAGGTCCCGCGCTGTCGGGCGTGTGCGGTCACCTGGTCGAGGCCGAAGCGGCGCGGATCCTGGAGCGGCGGCTGACCGCGTACGAGCGCCGGGCCGCGCTCAAGCTCCAGTTGGGCCAGCACGAGACGCTGATCGGCGAGCTGACCGCGCTGGTGCAGGAGTACCCGTTGCGGGAACAGACCCGTGGCCAGCTGATGCTGGCCGAGTACCGCTCCGGCCGGCGGGCGGAGTCGTTGCAGACCTTCCACAACGGGCGCCGGCACTCGATCGAGGAGTTCGGTCTGGAGCCCGGCCCCGCGTTGCGCCAGCTCCAGCAGGCGATCCTCCAGGACGACCCGGCACTGGCCTCGCCGGCGCCGGTGTCGCCGGTGCGGGACATACCGGTCACGCCGCTGCAGCTGCCCGCCGGCGCCGTCGAGTTCACCGGGCGCCACGACGAACTGTCCATGCTGGACCGGATGCTCCACCATCGGCCGGACGGCTGGCCGCCGGCGTTCGCGTTCGTCACCGGCGGAGCCGGCGTCGGCAAGACGGCGCTGGCGCTGCACTGGGCGCACCGGGTCGCCGACCACTTCCCCGACGGCCAGCTCTACGCCGACCTGCACGGGGCCGACGGCGTCCACCAGCCGGCGGCGCCGCAGGCCCTGTTGGGCAGTTTCCTGCGAGCGCTCGGGGTGCCGGCCGACCGTATCCCCGCCGACCTGAACGAGTGCTCGGCGCTGTACCGCAGCGTGCTGGAGGGCCGTCGAGCGCTGATTGTGCTGGACAACGCCGAGAGCTTCGCGCAGATCCGACCGCTGCTGCCCGGCGGCCGTGGCTGCTGCGTGGTGGTGACCAGCAGGGCGCAGTTGGATGAGCTGGCCGTGGGAACCACCACGATCCCGCTGGGCCGGCTGGCCGGCGACGAGGCCGCCCAGATGCTGGGCCGGCTGGTCGGCGACGACCGGATTCCGGCCGACCCGGCCGCCTGCGCCGAGGTGGCCCAGCTCTGCGACGGGCTGCCGCTGGCGCTGCGGATCAGCGCGTCCATGCTGCGGGCCAAGCGGCACTGGACGGTTCGGACGCTGGCCGGCCGGCTGGTCAACCCGCAGCGCCGGCTGGACGAGCTGTCCAGGGGCGAGCTCCAGCTGCGGGCCAGCTTCGCTCTGAGCTACCGAAACCTGCCGGCCGGCGCGGCGGCGATGTTCCGGCGGCTGGCCCTGCTCGACGTCTCGGAGTTCGCGGTCTGGGCCGGCTGCGCCCTGCTGGGCGTCGACGAGATGGACGCCGAGGGGCTGCTCGAGCAGCTGGTCGACGCCCACCTGCTGGAGGTCGCCGGACGGGACGGCACTCAGGTCCGCTACCGGCTGACCGAGTTGCTGCGGCTCTACGCCGGCGAGCTGGTGCGGGCCACGGACAGCGAGCAGGAGCGGCAGGCCGCGCACGAGCGGGTGCTCGCCAGCTGGCTGGCACTCAACCACCAGGAGCAGAGCCCGGTGCGGGCCGCGTCCTGAGTTCGACCGCCACAGCGCTCCGTACCCGCACCTGGTCGGGGGTACGGAGCGCTGTCGTGTGCGTTTTTCCCGCGAAAACAGCATTGATAACGACGTGAAAAAGCTCACGACTAGGGTTTCTCCTACGGGGTGCAGGTAATTAACTGCGTCGTGAGACCAGGAGGTCTGTGGTGTCCGAGGAGTTACACCGAAGGAAAGTGCTGAAGGGTGCTTTGGTGGCGGCCGGCGTCGCGGGCGTCGGCTTGGCCGGCGCGCTCCCCGCGAATGCGGCGACGTCCAATTCGCAGGGCCGTGACCAATCGGGATTCCCTGTCGTGCCCGGAATGAAGGGCGACCGGAGAGCGAACGAGCTCTGGTACGCCTACGAGGATCGTTTCAACTACAACGACAACGACCAGATCGAGGCCGCGTACGACGCCATCGGCGCCTGCACCTCATACGGCTCGGTCGAGGCGCTCTACCCCGAGTACCAGAAGCACCGCGCCGCCGGCACGTATCCCGACGGCTACACCCAGCAGTTCGCGCCGGCCAAGGACGCCTTCGCGTACCTGACGGGGCTGCAGCTGGCCGTGCACGACCAGTTCTACAAGGACAACCCGGTCGGCATCGCGCAGGCGTTCTTCTACTTCGGCGAGGGCACGCTCTACGACCCGCGCATGCCGGTGGGCCACAAGAACCACATCATGGACTACAGCAAGAAGGGCACCGCGCCGCCGACGAACTACCACGCCTGGCACTGCATCATGCGGGCCACCGTGCTGCTGGGCATCCAGCCCGTGCGCTGGACCGAGCTCATCCGCTGCAACGGCATCGCGTGGGAGACGCAGTCCCGGATGAAGCCGAAGGCCGACTGCGACACCAACCCGGCCATGGACCCGCTGCTGCGGCTCAAGATCGAGGCTCGGTGGGCGACGATGTCGCTCGCCCAGATCGACGACGCCTTCGACTCGAGTCCGTACCCGAAGGGCATTTCCTGACCTGGCGGGACGCCGGGCGTACGGGTGGTCCGCACGCCCGGCAGCCGAGATGAGGGGACTCCAGCACGATGCGTACAGGTGTGTGGCTTGTCGGCGCCCGCGGATCGGTTGCCACCACGGCGATCACCGGCGCCGCCGCGATCAGCGCCGGACTGACCGCGCCGACGGGGTGTGTCACCGAGCTGGAGCCGTTCCGGCGGCTCGGCCTCGCCGCCTTCGGCGAGCTGGTCTTCGGCGGACACGACGTCGTGGAGACCGGCCTGGTCAAGCGGGCCGAGCAGCTGGCGCAGGCGGGCGTGCTGCCGGCGGGGCTGGTCGAGCCGGTGCGGGCGGACCTGCTGGCCGCCGACGAGCGGATCCGGCCCGGGGCCGGCCCCGGCGACGGCCGCACCCAGGCGGACGCGATCCGGGCGCTGGTCGCCGATCTCACGGATTTCCGGCGCAGGCACGACCTCGCGCAGGTGGTCGTCGTGAACGTCTCGTCGACCGAGCCGCCGGTCACGCCGGATCCGGCGCACGCCGCACTGTCCGAACTGGACGCCGCACTGGCCGCCGGCCGGACCGTGCTGCCGACCAGCTCCGCCTACGCCTACGCCGCCTTCCGCGCCGGCTGTGCGTTCGTCGACTTCACCCCGTCCACCGGCGCCCGGCTGCCGGCGCTGGACGAGCTGGCCCGCGCCGAGGGCCTGCCGTACGCGGGCAGCGACGGCAAGACCGGCGAGACGCTGGTCAAGTCGGTGCTGGCGCCGATGTTCACCAGCCGCGCGCTGCGGGTGCGGGCGTGGTCGGGCACGAATCTGCTCGGCGGCGGCGACGGCGCGACGCTGGCCGATCCGGTCACGGCCGCCAGCAAGATCGACTCCAAGCAGCGGGTGCTCGGCGAGAGCCTCGGCTATCCCGTCGACGGCGACGTGCACATCCACAACGTGCAGGAGCTCGGCGACTGGAAGACCGCCTGGGACCACATCGCCTTCGACGGCTTCCTCGGGGTCCGGATGACCATGCAGTTCACCTGGCAGGGCTGCGATTCCGCGCTGGCCGCGCCGCTGGTGCTGGACCTGGCCCGGTTCGCGGCCGCGGCGCTGCGCGCCGGCCGGAGCGGGTCGCTGCCCGAGCTCGGCTTCTTCTTCAAGGACCCGGTGGACAGCACCGAGCACGGCCTGTCCGAGCAGTTCACCACGCTGCGGCGATGGGCACAGGACCTGGCGGCCCGGCCGTGACTCCGCCCGGGGCGGGCGACATCGTCCAGTTGCTGCGGGCGCCGGCCGCGCTGAGCGTCCCCGGCGACGTCGTCGCGGGGGCCGCCGCGGCCGGCTGGCCCTTCCGCGCCGGCACCGCCGGCCTCGCCGTGTCGTCGATGTGCCTGTACTGGGCCGGCATGGCGCTCAACGACTACGCCGACCGCGAGCTGGACGCGGTGGAACGCCCCGAGCGGCCGATTCCCTCCGGCCGGGTCACCCCCGGCTTCGCGCTGGGATTGGCCACCGGCCTGACCGCCGCCGGGCTCGGCCTGGCCGGATTGTCCGGCGGCACAAGGGCATTGGCGATCGCGCTGCCATTGGCCGCGACGGTCTGGGCCTACGACCTCAAGCTCAAGTCGACTCCGCTGGGACCGGCCGCGATGGCCGCGGCGCGGACGCTGGACGTGTTGATGGGCGCCGGATCGGGCCGGCTGCGGGCCGCCGCGGTGCCGGCGCTGACGGTCGGACTGCACACCTACACGGTCACCGCGCTCAGCCGGCACGAGGTGAGCGGCGCACCCGCGTCCGTGCCGGCGGCGACGCTGGCCGGCAGCGGACTCATCGGCGCCGCATCGGTGCTGGCCCGGCGGCACGCGTCCTGGAAGGACCGGCTGTCCGGCGCCGCGTTCGCCGGCCTGTACCTGTCGGGTTACGGCCGCGCGCAGTGGGCGGCCAAACAGGATCCGTCGGCGGGCAACGTGCGACGTGCGGTGAGTGCTGGCATCCACGGCATGGTGCCGTTGCAGGCGGCGCTGACCGCGACCGCGGGCTCGCCGCGCGCCGCGCTGCCGGTGGCCGCCGCGTTCCCGCTGGCCCGGCTGCTGGGAAGGAAGGTGTCGGCGACATGACCGTCCGATTCGGCTTCGGCACCAACGGTTTCGGCAACCACCGGCTGGACGACGCGCTGTCGGTGATCGCCGGGCTCGGATACCAGGGCGTCGCGCTGACGCTGGATCACTGCCACCTCGACCCGTTCGCCGACGACATCGAACGGCAGGTGGCCGCGCTGTCGCGCCGGCTGGCCGACCTCGGCCTCGGCGTGGTGGTCGAGACGGGCGCGCGGTACCTGCTCGATCCGTGGCGCAAGCACTCGCCGACGCTGCTTTCCGTTGAGGGCGCGGAGCTTCGGGTGGACCTGCTGGTACGCGCGGTGCGGATCGCCGCCGGGCTCGGAGCCGAGGCGATGTCGTTCTGGAGCGGCACGGCCGAACCGGGCGTCGAGGGCGAGCTCGCCTGGGACCGGCTCACCGAAGGCTGCGCGAAAGTGGTCGCGGCGGCCGAGGAACACGGCGTCGCACTCGGTTTCGAGCCTGAGCCCGGGATGTTCGTCGACAACCTGGACCGGTACGACGAACTGTGCGCCCGACTCGGCATGCCGGCGGCGTTCGGGCTGACCCTGGACATCGGCCACTGCCGGTGCCTGGAACCCCAGTCGGTGCCCGACTGCGTGCGCCGGGCGGCGTCGCGACTGGTCAACGTGCAGATCGACGACATGCGCCTCGGCGTGCACGAGCACCTGGAGTTCGGCGAGGGCGAGATCGACTTCCCGCCGGTGCTGTCCGCGCTGGACGAATGCGGCTACCGCGGGCTGGTCGCCGTCGAACTGCCCAGGCACAGCCACGCCGCCCCGGCGGTGGCGCGGCGGTCGTTGGCGTTCCTGCGATCCGCGAGCGGAGGACGATGAGCACCGACCTGCGGGCGCTGCTGCCCGCCATCGACTGGGTGGACGAGGCGCTGGCGCGGGTTCGGGCCGATCCCGCCGCGATCCGCCTGCTCTTCCCGGTTGTCGGACGCCACTGCGGGCGCGGCCCGCTGCCGGACGAGTCGAGGTGGACCGTGGACGACGCGGTCCGCGTCCTGCTGCTCACGTCGTTGCCGTACCAGGGACAGCGGCTGGCCGACGAGCTGACCGCGCTGTACCGGTCCGGCGACGCGGCCGAGCGGCGTGGCGTGCTGCGCGGGCTGGCCGACCTGGAACCGCGGCTCGGCGACCTGGCTCTGCCGCTGGTGCGCGACGCGGTCGCCACCAACGACTCCCGGCTGATCAGCGCGGCGCTGGGGGAGTACGCGGCGCTGCACCTGGACGCCGACGGCTACCGGCAGGCCGTCCTCAAGTGCGTGTTCACCGGGATCCCGCTGGCCGACGTGGCCGGCGTCGCCGGCCGCGCGGACGGGGAACTGGCCCGGATGCTCGCGGACTTCGCCCACGAGCGGACCGCCGCCGGCCGCGACGTCCCCGTCGACGTGTGGCCGATCCTCGAAAGCCACTCCAGCAGCAGGCAGGACTGAGCCGATGCGCATCTTCGACCCGCACATCCACATGACCTCCAGGACGACCGACGACTACGAGGCCATGCACGCGGCCGGCGTGCGCGCCGTGGTGGAGCCCGCGTTCTGGCTGGGCCAGCCGCGCACCAGCGTGGCCACCTTCGTCGACTACTTCGACAGCCTGCTGGGCTGGGAGTCCTACCGGGCGGCTCAGTTCGGCATCCAGCACCACTGCACGATGGCGCTCAACCCCAAGGAGGCCAACGACCCCCGGCTGCTCGGCGTGCTCGACGAGCTGCCGCGCTACCTGGTCAAGGACCGGGTGGTCGCGGTCGGCGAGGTCGGCTTCGACTCGATGACCCCGGTGGAGCACGAGGTGTTCTCCCGGCAGCTGGAGCTGGCCGTCGAGCACGACCTGCCGGTGCTCGTGCACACCCCGCACCGGGACAAGGCCCAGGGCACCCGCCGGACGCTGGACGTGGTGCGCGAGTCGGGCATCGCGCCCGAGCGCGTCGTGGTGGACCACCTCAACGAGGTGACCGTCGGCCTGGTCGCCGACAGCGGCTGCTGGATGGGCTTCTCCATCTACCCGAACACCAAGATGTCCGAGGAGCGGATGGTCCGCGTGCTGCGCGAGCACGGCACCGACCGGATGCTGGTCAACTCCGCGGCCGACTGGGGCCGCAGCGACCCCCTCAAGACGCGCCGGACCGGCGACGCCATGCTCGCCGACGGATTCACCGAACAGGACGTGGACCAGGTGCTGTGGGCCAACCCGGTGCGGTTCTACGGGCAGAGCGGCCGGCTCGAGCTCTCCGATGTGGACCTCGACCCGGCGGCGACCTTCGCGGGCAGCTCGGTCAAGCGCGGCGGGGAGTAGTCGCCATGCGCATGCGGCACCCCGACGGCACGGTCGTCCACCTCGGCTACTGCACGAACGTCCATGCGGCCGAGGATCTCGACGGCGTGCTGTCGCAGCTGGCCGGCTACGGCGAGCCGATCCGGCGGACACTGGGTGTCGACCGGCTGGGCCTCGGTCTCTGGCTGGCTCGCGACGTCGTCACCGAGCTGTCCGCCGACCCGGCCGCCGTGCGGCGGCTGCGGTCGGAGCTGTCCGCCCGTGGCCTGGAAGTCGTGACGCTCAACGCCTTCCCGTACCAGGGTTTCCACGACGAGGTCGTCAAGAAGGCCGTGTACCTGCCGGACTGGCTCGACGAGGCACGGCTGCGCTACACCGTGGACTGCGCTCGTGTGCTGGCCGCGCTGCTGCCGGACGACGCTGTGCGCGGGAGCGTGTCGACGCTGCCGCTGGCGTGGCGCCACCCCTGGTCGCTCGCACACGCCACCCAGGCCCGCCGCGTGTTGGACCGACTCGCCGCCGAACTGGCCGCCGTCGCCGACGACACCGGCCGGCCGGTTCGGGTCGGCATGGAGCCCGAGCCGGGCTGCGTGCTGGAGCACACCGCCGTGGCCGCGGAGTTCCTGGCCGGCTTGGACAGCTCCTGGATCGGGCTGTGCCTGGACACCTGTCACCTCGCCGTGGCGTGGGAGGACCCGGCCGCGGCACTGGCCGGTCTGGCCGCGGCCGGGGTGCCGATCGTCAAGGTGCAGGCGTCGTGCGCGTTGCAGGCCGACCGACCCGCCGATCCGGTGACCCGGGCCGAGCTGGCGCGGTTCACCGAGCCGCGGTTTCTCCACCAGGCCAAGGAGTTCTCTGGCGGCCGGGTGCACAGCGCCGACGACCTGCCGGCCTGCGAGCTCCCGGCCCAGGGTCCGTGGCGGGTGCACTACCACGTTCCGCTGCACGCCGATGCCCGCCCGCCGCTGCACACAACCCGCGACCATCTGGTGTCCACATTGGACGCTCTGTTCTCGGGTCCGAGCGCCCGCTGCGACCACGTCGAGGTCGAGACGTACACCTGGTCGGTGCTGCCGGACTCGGGCATCGGCATCGTCGACGGCATCGCGAGCGAGCTGAGCTGGGCGCGGGACGCGCTGCTGGCCTCGGGGCTCAAGGAGGAGGTGGCGTCATGAACAGGATGGTCGTGCTCGACGTGGTCGGGCTGACACCACGGCTGCTGGCGCACATGCCGAACCTGCGAGCCTTGGCGGACAGGGGATTCAGCGCCGAGCTGGGGACGGTGCTGCCGGCGGTCACCTGCTCGGCGCAGTCCACCTTCCTGACCGGGGTCGAGCCCGCCGGGCACGGCGTCGTCGGAAACGGCTGGTACTTCCGGGACCTGGGCGAGGTGCTGCTGTGGCGGCAGCACAACGCGCTGGTGGGCGGGGACAAGCTGTGGGACGCGGCCCGGCGGCACAAGCCGGACTACACCGTGGCGAACATCTGCTGGTGGTACGCGATGGGCGCGGACGTCGATTGGACCGTGACACCCCGGCCGATCTACTACGCCGACGGGCGCAAGGAACAGGACTGCTACACCTGGCCGCCCTCGCTGCATGACGAGCTGACGGCCAGGTTCGGACCGTTCCCGCTGTTCCGCTACTGGGGACCGACCGCGTCGATCGAGTCCACCAAGTGGATCATCGACGCGGCCCGGCACGTCTTCGCCGCGCAGCGGCCGGACCTGACCCTGGTCTACGTGCCACACCTGGACTACGACCTGCAGCGGTACGGCCCGCACGGCTCCGAGGCCGTCCTCGCGGCGCGGGAACTGGACCGCGAACTGGCGCCGCTGCTGGCCGACGCGTCGGCCGCCGGCGCGACCGTGGTCGCGCTCAGCGAGTACGGCATCACGCCGGTGGACCGTCCGGTGGACATCAACCGGCTGCTGCGCCGCGAGGGCCTGTTGTCGGTGCACACCCAGGACGGCATGGAGTACCTGGATCCATGGACGTCGCGGGCCTTCGCCGTGGCCGATCACCAGGTCGCGCACGTCTACGTCCGCGATCCGGCCGACCGCGACACGGTGGCGGAGCTGATCGCGCGGCTGGACGGCGTCGACGAGGTGCTGGACGAGGTCGGCAAGAAGAGCGCCGGCCTGGATCACGAGCGGGCCGGCGACCTGGTCGCCGTCGCCGACCGGCGGTCCTGGTTCACCTACTACTACTGGCTGGACGACCGGAACGCGCCGGATTTCGCGCGCTCGGTGGAGATCCACCGCAAGCCCGGCTACGACCCGGCCGAGCTGCTCTACGACCACACCGATCCGCTCGTGCGGGTGCGGGCCGCGATGACGTTGGCCCGCAAGAAGATTGGTCTGCGCTATCAGATGAGGGTGGTGCCGCTGGACCCGTCCCGGGTACGCGGCAGTCATGGGCGGCTGCCCGACGACCCGGCCGACGGCCCGGTGCTGGTCTGCGACGCCGGCGGCGCCGCACGCGAGCGACTGGCCGCGACCGAGGTCAAGCAACTGCTGTTGGAATTGGCACTAGGGGAGGGGAACCGCGGGTGACACCGGCCCTGCTGGCGGAAGGCCTGGTCAAGAGTTTTCGCGACACCCGGGCGGTCGACGGGGTCGATCTGGCGGTGCCGGCCGGCACCGTGCTGGGACTGCTGGGGCCCAACGGCGCCGGCAAGACCACGATCGTCCGCATGCTGGCGACGCTGATCCGACCGGACGGCGGACGGGCCAGCGTGCACGGCCACGACGTGGTCGAGCAGCCCCAGCAGGTGCGCCGGCTGATCGGGCTCACCGGTCAGTACGCCACCGTGGACGAGGGCATCTCCGGCTGGGAGAACCTGTACCTGATCGGGCGGCTGGTCGACCTGTCCCGCCGCGACGCGCGGGCCCGATGCGACCAGCTGCTGGAACGGTTCGACCTCGTCGAGGCGGGCGGGCGACCGGTGCGCACCTACTCGGGCGGCATGCGCCGCCGGCTGGACCTGGCCGCGAGCCTGGTCGGCCAGCCACGGGTGCTGTACCTGGACGAGCCGACCACCGGCCTGGATCCACGCAGCCGCAACGGGTTGTGGGACGAGGTCCGGTCGATGGTCGCCGGCGGCGCCACCGTGCTGCTGACCACGCAGTACATGGAGGAAGCCGAGGCCCTGGCCGACAACATCGTGGTGATGGACGGCGGCCGGGTGATCGCCGAGGGACCGCCGGCCCAGCTGCGGGCCGCGGTCGGCGGCCAGGTGCTCCAGGTGCGCCCGGCCCGTGCCGACGACCTGCCCGAGGTGGCCGCGCTGTTGGTCCGTGCCGGCCTCGCGCAGGGCAACATCGACGCCGAGGGCGGCGTCGTGGCGCTGCCGATCGACGGCGAGGACCAACTCACGCTGGCCGTGCGTGCGTTGGGCGATTCGCAGCTGCCTGTGGCGGGTATCGACACCCACTTGCCGAGCCTGGACGAGGTCTTCCTGACCCTGACCCAACGGAGGAAGTCATGACCGCGCCCGTGCAGGCGCGCCCCGGGCCGGCGCCGGTGCGGCTGTCGTCCCGGGTCGGGCTGCGTGCCACGCTGCGGCACTCGCTGGCGATCGCCCGGCGCAACCTGGTGCAGCTGCGCAACGATCCCGAGCAGCTGCTGGACGCCACCCTGATGCCGATGGCGATGACACTGATCTTCGTCTACGTCTTCGGTGGCGCCATCGCGCACGACCAGGGCGACTACCGGCAGTTCCTGATCCCGGGAATCATGGTGCAGACGGCCAACTTCGCCGCCCGCTCGACCGGGATCGGCCTGTCGTTCGACTTCGACAACGGCCTGATGGACCGGTTCCGCGCGCTGCCCATCGCGCGCTCGGCGATGCTGTGGGGCCGGATCGCGGCCGACTCGTGCCGGATGCTGCTGGGACAGCTGGTGATGCTGGCGTTCGCGCTGATCATCGGCTTCCGCGTGCAGACCGGTTTCCTCGCGCTGGTCGAGGCGCTGGCGGTGCTGATGGTCTACGGCATCGCGTTGTGCTGGGTCTCCGCCTACATCGGCCTGGTGCTGCGCAACCCGCAGACGGTGCAGTCGGTCGGCTTCCTGTGGACGGTTCCGCTGCAGTTCGGCAGCTCGATGTTCGTGCCGACCGACACGATGCCGGACTGGCTGCGGGTGTTCGCCGCGTTCAACCCGACCTCCGCGGTCGTGGACACCTGCCGGGGCCTGCTGGGCGGCGGCCCCGTCATGGAGCCGCTGCTGCACACCCTGGCCTGGGTGGCGGTGTTCGTGGTGGTGTTCGCCCCGCTGTCGGTGCGGCAGTACCGGCGGCGGGGGTGAGGGGCTATTCGGCGTCCAGCAACAGGTTCTGGATGGCCACCACCCGATCGGTCAGTCCGGCCAGCTGCTCGCGCATCCGTGCCTGGTCGTCGGCGGCCTGCTCGGCCAGCCGACGATAGGCCAGGGTGGCCTCGGAGCGGCGGTGCAGGGCCTGCAGCCACAGCCACAGCCACAGCGTGATCGTACCGAGGACGATCGCCGTCGACATGAGGGCAACGACCGGGTCCGGCATGGCTTCACTCCTTAGGTATGAGTACTCACGTACCGTAGCCAATCGTCTTTTCGTCTTGTTATCTCCTACCGACTCGAGGGGTGAGCGCAGTGGGGAACCGTCGACACCTGGTGTCGCTGTCCGATGTGGATGATCAGGAACTCGCCGAGCTGGTGCGCCGGGGGGTCGCCTTCGCCAACGGCGGCCGGACCGGCAAGCCGCTGGCGGACAAGGTGCTGGGCGTCTACTTCCGCAAGACGTCGACCCGCACCCGCACCGCGTTCTCCACGGCGGCGCTGCGGCTGGGCGCCGGCCTGGTCAGCTACGGCCCGGGCGATCTCCAGCTCAACACCGGCGAGACGGTCGAGGACACCGGGAAGGTGCTCTCGCGGATGCTGGACGGACTCGTGCTGCGCACCGCCGGTCCCACCGAGGAGTTGCGTGAGTTGGCCGCGCAGGAGTCGATGTCCGTGGTGAACGCGATGAGCGCGCACGAGCACCCGACGCAGGCGTTGGCCGACCTGACGACGCTGTCCCGGCACTTCGGCCGGATCGACGGGCTGCGGGTGCTGTACGTGGGCGAGGGCAACAGCACCGCGGTCGCGCTGGCGCTGGCGTTGACCCGATTCGCCGGCGCCCAGCTGCACCTGCGCACGCCCGAGGGCTACGGCCTGGACCCGGAGGTGCTGGTGGCGGCCAAGTCCTATGCGGCCCAGTCCGGCGGCGTGATCGACGAGAAGCACCAGATGTCCGACCTGCCGGTCGGATTCGACGTGGTGTACACGACCCGGTGGCAGACAACGGGTTCCGCCAAGCCGGATCCGGACTGGCGGCAGGCCTTCGAGCCGTTCCAGGTCAATGCGCAGGTGATGGCGAGCAGCCCGCGCGCGGTGTTCATGCACGACCTGCCGGCGCACCGGGGCGAGGAGGTCACCGCCGAGGTGCTCGACGGCCCGCGCTCGATCGCCTTCGACCAGGCCGAGAACAAGCTGCACAGCGCCATGGCCGTGCTGGAGTGGTGCGTGCGGGGCTGACCGGGGGGAGCCGGCCACGTGTGGCGGAGGACAACCACACGTGGCGGCGGGGACTCAGCGCTGGTCGCGGTCCTCGACCAGCGCGTAGGAGACGGTCACCATCGCGGCGCGGGTGGCCGCGAGCACCTCGCGCAGGGCCCGCTGGTCGGCGGCGCGCGCGGCCAGCTCGGAGCTCTCCACCAGGCACAGCACGGTTTCCTGCAGCGGATCGGACCGGTCGGCGGTCGCCCGCAGCAGCTCGAGGGCCTCGGCCAGCAGCGTGCGGACGTCCGGATGGGCGGTCGACATCGAGTCCTCCGGGTCAGCCGACGGCGGGACTGGTGAAGCCGGGCACCCGCCGGGCGCGCGCGGCGTGCTCGAAGGCCGAGGCCAGCGTGATCAGCCTCGGCTCGGACCAGGCCGACGCGGTGAAGGTGACGCCGACCGGCAGGCCGTGCGCCCGGCCCGCCGGCAGCGACACGGCCGGATAGCCGGCCAGGCCGGGCACCAGGGCGCTGCTCATGACGTCGGGGTCGCCGTTGACCAGATCGATCTTCCAGGCCGGCTGCGTGGACGGCAGCATCAGCGCGTCCAGCCCGTGTCGGCCCAGCGCGGCGTCGATGCCCTCGTCGCGGGTCAGTCGGTGCATGGTGGCCAGCGCCTCCAGGTACGCCGGATCGGTCAGGTCGTCGCCGCCGGCGTCGATCATCTCCAGCGCCTGCTGGCCGAAGTGGACCAGCTCGGTGTCCGCGTGCTCGCGGTTGAACTTGATCAGCTCGGTGAGGCTGCGCGGGTGCTCGCCGGGCGTCCGTGCGAGGTAGACGTTCTTGTGGTGCTTGGCTTCCCGGAACTGCACGATGCCCAGCACGTCGAAACGGTCGGCCAGGTCGCCCGGCGAGGGCAGCTCGACGTCGTCCACGACGGTCGCGCCCAAGGCCGCCAGCAGCCGGATCGCCTCCTCGCCGACCGCGTCGGAGTGCCTGTTCTCGCCGAAGTAGCCGCGGCGCGGTATGCCGATCCTGGCGCCGCGCAGCCCGCTCGGGTCCAGGAACCGGGTGTAGTCGGTGTACCGGTGGTCGCCGCTGGCCGCCGTCGCCGGGTCCAGCGGGTCGACGCCGGTCAGCGGACCCAGCAGGGCGGCCGCGTCGGCCACCGTCCGGCCGATCGGACCGACGGTGTCCATGCTGGGCATGCCCGGGATCATGCCGGCCCGGCTGGTCAGCCCGACCGTCGGCTTGATGCCGACGACTCCGTTGAGACTGGCCGGATCCAGGATCGAGCCCACGGTCTCGGTGCCGATCGCCGCGACGCACAGGTTGGCGCTGACGCCAACCGCCGATCCGGAGCTCGACCCGCCGGGGGAGCGGTCCAGCTGGTAGGGGTTGCGGCACTGGCCGCCGCGCGCGGTCCGGCCGCCGGAGCCGCTGATCCAGCCGGACAGGTTCGACTTGCCCAGCACCACCGCGCCGGCCTGGCGCAGCCGGGTCACCACGGTGGCGTCCCGCGCGGGACGCGAACCCAGCAGCGCGGTCGAGCCGGCGGTGGTGTGCAGCGGGCCGACCGTGTCGAGATTGTCCTTCACCAGCAACGGCAGTCCGTGCAGCGGGCCACGGACACGGCCACGCTCACGCTCGGCGTCCAGCTCGGCGGCGTCGCGCAGCGCGTCCGGATTGGTCTCGATGACGGCCCGCAGCTGCGGACCGTCGGTGTTCAGCAGGTCGATACGGCTCAGGTAGAACCGGGTCAGCTCGACCGAGGTCAGCCGGCCCGCCGACAACGCGGCCCGCAGGCCGGCGATGGTCGCCTCCTGGATCGGCACCGCCTCGGCGCCGCTGCCCCGGGTACGTGTCGCGGTGGACGCCGCCCGCCTGCCCGCCCGGCCGCGGGTGGATTCCCAGGCACCGTCCTGGATCGGCATCGACATGTGCCGACCGTAGACGCGTCGCGTTTCGTTCAGTTATCGACGCTGCGATAACCGAACGAAACTGCTGCTGGTTAGCGTCGACGGGGAATCTCAGTGTCTTGTCAGAGGAGTAGGCGTGCGCAGTACGGCTAAACAACTGGCGGTGTTGTTCCAGGAACAGGCCTCGCGCACCCCGGACGCCGTGGCCGTCGTCTCCGACGAGGACAGGCTGTCCTACGGTGAGCTGAACGTCCGTGCCGACCGGGCGGCGGCCCTGCTGGCCGCGCACGGCGTGCGCGCCGGTGACCGAGTCGCGCTCATGCTGCCGCGCTCCGTCGAGATGATCGTGGCGATGTTGGCCGCGGCCAAGCTCGGCGCGGCCTATGTGCCGGTGGATCCGGAGTATCCGGCCGACCGCGTCGCGTTCATGATCGAGGACTCGCGGCCGGCACTGGTGGTCACGACCGAGCTGCTCGCCGCGGCCGACGCCGAGTCGCGACCGGACGGTCCCGACATCTCCGGCCGCGGCGCCGACGAACCGGCCTACGTCATCTACACGTCGGGCTCCACCGGTCGGCCCAAGGGCGTTGTCGTGCCGCACGCCGGCGTCGCCAACCACATGCTGTGGCAGGCCGAGCGTTGGGGCGTGACCGCCGAGGACGTGGTGCTGGCCCGCACCGCGTTCAGTTTCGACGCCTCCGGCACGGAGATCTGGTTGCCGCTGTCGGTCGGTGCGACCGTGTGCCTCGCGCCCAGCACCGTCACCCGGGACCCGCAGGCCCTGGTCTCCTATCTCAAGCGGCACGGTGTGACCATTGCTCAGTTCGTGCCGTCCCTGCTCGCGGTGACCGCGGAAGCGGTGCGCCAGGCGTCCGATCTGCCGCTGCGGCTGCTGTTCGTGGCCGGCGAGGTGCTGCCGCCCGCGCTCGCCGAGGAGGTCGTCTCCTCCTGGGGCCTGACGCTGGCGCACCTGTACGGCCCGACCGAGGCGTCCATCGACGTCACCGGATACGAGTGCCGGCCGGGGGTCGGCGCCGGCCCGGTGCCGATCGGCCGGCCGGTGTGGAACACCGAAGTCCACGTTCTGGACGCAGGGTTGCGGCCGGTCGATCCCGGCGAGGCCGGCGAGCTCTACGTCTCGGGAGTGCAGCTGGCGCACGGCTACCTCGGGCGGGCCGGCCTGAGCGCGCAGCGGTTCGTCGCGAACCCTCATGGCCCGGCTGGCTCCCGGATGTACCGCACCGGCGACCTCGCGCGCTGGAACGCCGATGGCGAGCTGGACTTCCTCGGCCGGTCGGACGACCAGGTGAAGGTGCGCGGATTCCGGATCGAGCTCGGCGAGATCGAAGCGGCCGTCGCGGCGTGCCCGGGCGTCACGCGGGCCGCCGTCGTGGTGCGCGAGGACCGGCCCGGTGACCGCCGGATCGTCGCCTACGTGGTGGGCGCCGTCGAGGGCGTGCGCGAACTGGTGGCGCAGCGGCTGCCCGAGCACATGGTCCCCTCCGCCTTCGTCGCGCTGTCGGAACTTCCGTTGGCTCCCAACGGGAAGCTGGACCGGCAGGCGCTGCCCCGACCTGCGGTCACCGTCGGGCGGGCGCCGGCCACGGCCCGCGAGCGACAGCTGTGCGAGCTGTTCGCCGAGGCGTTGGGTGTGGACACCGTCGGTGTCGACGACGACTTCTTCCACCTGGGCGGCGATTCGCTGGCCGCGATGCGACTGGCGGCCAGGGTCCGGGCCGAACTGGCCGTGGACTTCCCGGTGCGCGCGCTGTTCGAGTCGCCGACCGTCGAAGCGCTGGCCGCCCGGCTGGGCGAGACGCAGGACGAATCGGTCGCGTTGACCCGCGCGGAGCGCCCCGATCTGGTGCCGCTGTCCCATGCGCAGCAGGGGCTCTGGTTCCTGCACCAGCTGGAAGGTCCCAGCGCCACCTACAGCATTCCGCTCGCCCTGTCGCTGACCGGCCGGGTCGACCGCGCCGCGCTGGCCGCCGCGGTCGCCGATGTGATCGAACGGCACGAGGTCCTGCGCACCGTGTTCCCGGACGTCGACGGACGCGCGCACCAGCAGGTGCTCGACGCCGGCTCCGACATGTCCTTCGCGGACGTCGCCGACCTCGACGCCGCGGTGGCGAGGGCCGCCCGAGTGCCGCTGGACATCGCCACCGAGCCCCCGCTGCGGGCAACGCTGTTCTCCGCCGGCGCGGACCGACACGTGCTGTTGCTGCTGATGCACCACATCGCCAGTGACGGCTGGTCGGAGCGGCCGCTGGTCGCCGACCTGTCCGCCGCCTATGCCGCTCGCCTGGCCGACAACGCTCCACAGTGGACCGAGCTGCCGGTGCAGTACGCGGACTTCGCGCTGTGGCAGCAACACAACCAGGACGAAGATGGCGTCGCGTTCTGGCGGGACGCGCTGGCCGGGGTGGCCGAGCTGGCCGCGTTCCCGACCGATCGGCCGCGCCCGGCCGTCGCGTCACACCGGGGCGACGAGCTGACCTTCCGGCTGGACGGCGACCTGCACCGGCAGGTGGTCGAGCTGGCCCGGAACACCGGCAGCACGGTGTTCATGGTCGTGCAGGCCGCGCTGGCCGCGCTGATGACCGCCAGCGGCGCGGGCGCCGACATCCCGCTGGGCACCCCGTCCGCCGGCCGCGGCGACGAAGCCGTGGCCGACTTGGTCGGCTACTTCGTCAACACCATGGTGCTGCGCACCGACACCTCCGGCGACCCGAGCTTCCGCGGGCTGCTGGAGCGGGTCCGCGCGTTCGCCGTCGCCGCCTACGCCCACCAGGACGTGCCGTTCGACCGGGTGGTCGAGGAGCTCAACCCGGAGCGCGAGTTGGCCACCAACCCGCTGTTCCAGGTGATGCTGACCTTCGAGAACCTGGCGCTGGCGCGGGCCGATCTGCCCGGCCTGGACGTCGAGATCGGCGAGATCCCGACCGGAGTGGCCAAGTTCGACCTGGACCTGCGGATCCAGGAGCACCACACCGCCGGCGGCTCGCCGGACGGCATGAGCGGCATCGTCGAGTACGCCACCGACCTGTTCGACCGCGACACCGTGCTCGGGCTGACCGACTCGCTCGCCGCGGTGCTGCGCGCCGCCGTCGCCGCCCCGGACCAGCCGATCAGCGCCATCGAGGTGCCCGGCCGGGTGCACGGCGACCCGGTGCGGATCAGGGGCGCGGTCGTGGACCTCGATCGGGTCGAGGCGGCGCTGGCCAAGCACCCGGCGCTGGCCGAGGTCGTCGTCACGACTGGTCAGGACGAGGGCGGCGTGACCCGCCTGGCCGCCTACGTCGTCCCGGTCGCCGGCCACTCCGTGCGCACCGCCGACCTGCGCGAGCACGCGGCCCGCGAGCTGCCCGGCTACCTCGTCCCCGCCGCCTACGCGATGGTGGAGTCGCTGGAGACGTTGCCGGCTCCCGACTTCACCCGGGAGACCGGCCGAGTGCCGCGCACGCCGAGGGAGCGGATCCTCGCCGGCCTGGTGGCCGAGTTGCTCGGCCTGGCCGAGGTCGCCGTCGACGAGGGCTTCTTCGATCTCGGCGGGGACAGCATCGTGTCGATCCAACTGGTCAGCCGGGCCCGGCGGGCCGGCCTGGTGATCACGCCGCGGCAGGTGTTCGAGCACAAGACGGTGCAGCGGCTGGCCGCCGTCGCCGTCGAGGTCACCACGGTCACCGCCGCCGTCGACACCGGGGTCGGGCCGGTCGTGCCGACGCCGATCATGGCCGCGCTGCGCGACCAGGGCGGCCCACTGGCCGGCTACCACCAGTCGATGCTGATCAGGACGCCGGCCGATCTCGACCCGGAACACCTGCGCACGGCGCTGCAGGCCGTGCTGGACCGGCACGACGCCCTGCGGATGCGGCTGAGCCTGCCGGCATGGACGCTGGAGATTCCCGAGCCGGGTTCGGTCCGCGCGACTGTCGACCTCGAGGACAACGGGGTCGCGCTGGCGCCGACCGAGGGCGTCATGGTGCAGGCCGTCTACACCCCAGGCCGGCTGTTGCTGCGCGTGCACCACCTGGCCATCGACGGTGTGTCGTGGCGGATCCTGTTGCCGGACCTGCAAGCCGCCTACGAAGCCGTCGCGGGCGGCCGCACGCCCGAGCTGGCGCCGGTCGGCACCTCGCTGCGGCGCTGGAGCGAGCTGCTGCGCGCCCGCGCCGAGCGGACCGAGCAGTTGGCGCTGTGGCAGGGAATCCTGGACGGACCGGATCCGCTGCTCGGCTCGCGTCCGCTGGACCATGAGCGGGACACCCGTGGCACCAGCAGGTCGCTCACCGTCGGCCTGCCGGCCGAGCACACCGTGCCGCTGCTGACCACCGTTCCCGCCTCGGTGCACGGCCGGGTCAACGACGTGTTGCTGGCGGGCTTCGCGATCGCGGTCGCCGACTGGCGCCGCCGCCGGGGCGAGGACGAGACCTCGGTCCTGCTCGACCTGGAGGGCCACGGTCGCGAGGATCTGTTCGACGGAGTGGACCTGTCCCGCACGGTCGGCTGGTTCACCAGCGTCTTCCCGGTGCGGGTGGACGCCGGCGTCGGCGAGCTGGACGAGCTGCGCGCGGGTTCGCCGGCGCTGGCCCGGATTCTCAAGCGGGTCAAGGAACAGCTGCGCGCGATGCCGGACAACGGCGTCGGGTTCGGCCTGCTGCGCCACCTCAATCCGGCCACCCGCCAGCAGCTCGCCACGGCCCCGCAGATCGGGTTCAACTACCTCGGCCGGTTCGCGGTCGACACCGACGGCGACTGGTCGCCGATCGGCGCGCTCGGCGCCGGCATGGACGACGGCATGCCGCTGGAGTACGCGCTGGAGGTCAATGCGGCGACCGAGGACACCCCGGACGGCTCCCGCATCCAGGCCACGCTGACCTGGTCCGAGGGCATCCTGTCCGAGGCGGACGTCCAACGGCTCGGCGAGACCTGGATGCGGGCGCTGGCCGCGCTGGCCAGCGCCGGCCGGGGCGGTCTCACGCCGTCCGATGTGCCGCTGGTTTCGGTCACGCAGCACGACATCGAGCGGATCGAGGCCGCGCAGCCGGCGCTGGCCGACCTGGTGCCGCTGGCCCCGCTGCAGCAGGGCCTGCTGTTCCACGCCCTGTACGACGAGCAGGCGCCGGACATCTACGCCGTGCAGGAGGTCTTCCACCTCGACGGCGCGCTCGACGCCGGCCGGCTCCGCGCCGCGGCGCGGAACCTGTTGCGGCGACACGACAACC
Source organism: Kutzneria sp. NPDC051319 (assembly GCF_040682195.1). Classification (NCBI taxonomy): domain Bacteria; kingdom Bacillati; phylum Actinomycetota; class Actinomycetes; order Pseudonocardiales; family Pseudonocardiaceae; genus Kutzneria; species Kutzneria sp. NPDC051319. The sequence goes on from NZ_JBFBAM010000032.1 coordinate 50,806, forward strand.
TGCGCGCCGGCTGCTGGCACGAGGGGCTGGCCACCGCCGTGCAGTTCGTGCCGGCCGAGGTCGAGCTGCCCTGGACCGAGCACGACCTGGTCGGCGTGCCGGCGCCCGAGCAGCACGCGGACCGGATCACCGCCGAGGACCGGGCCCGCCGCTTCGACCTGGCGCGGCCCCCGTTGCTCCGGTTCACCCTGATCAAGCTGGGTGAGCACGCACACCGGCTGGTGATCACCAACCACCACATCCTGTTCGACGGCTGGTCGATGCAGTCGGTGCTGGACGAGCTGTTCGCGCTCTACGCCGGCCAGGAGCTCGAGCCCGCCAGCCCGTACCGCGACTACCTGGCCTGGCTGTCCGCGCAGGACACGCAGGCGACCGAGCAGGCGTGGCGCGAGGCGCTGGACGGCCTGCGCGGGCCGACCCTGCTGGCGGCCGGCGCGAAGGCCGCGGCGGTCACGCCCGAGCAGGTCGTGCTGACCCTGCCGACCGAGCTGACCGCGACGTTGCTGCGGCACGCACGCCGGCACGGGCTGACGCTGAACTCGCTGGTCCAGGGCGCGTGGGCGCTGCTGCTGGCGAACCGGACCAAGCAGGCTGACCTGGTGTTCGGCGCGACCGTGTCCGGCCGCCCGTCGGAGATCCCCGGCATCGAGTCGATGATCGGCATGTTCATCAACACGCTGCCGGTGCGGGTCCGGCTGCGGGCCGAGGAGCCGCTGGTCGAGCTGCTGGCCCGGGTGCAGGACGAGCAGTCCCGGCTGATGGCCCACCACCAGGTCGGCCTGGCCGACCTGCAGCGGCTGTCCGGGATCACCGAGATGTTCGACACCCTCGTGATCGTCGAGAACTACCCGCACGAGCCCGGCGTCAGCTGGTCGGCCGCGCCCGGCCTGACCGTGACCGGGCTGGAGGACCATGACGCCACCCACTACCCGCTGACCCTGTCCGTGCTGCCCGGCGAGCGGCTGCGGCTGCGGCTGGAGCACCGGCCCGACCTGCTCGACCACGACACCACGGTCGCGCTGGGCGAGCGGCTGCTGGCCGTGCTCCGGTCCGTGATCGACACGCCGGCCACGCCGGTCGTCGAGTTCACCGGCCCGATCGACTGGGACGGGAAATCCGCCGCGCGTGAGCAGGACGAGCCCGAGCCCCAGCCGCGCCGGACGGCCCGCACCCCGCAGGAGGAGATCCTCTGCGGCCTGTTCGCCGACGTGCTCGGCGTCACCGACGTGGGCATCGACGACAGCTTCTTCGAGCTGGGCGGGCATTCGCTGTCGGCGATCCGGATGCTCAGCCGGATCCGCTCGATGTTCGGCGTCGAGCTGACCATCCGCCACCTGTTCGAGTCGTCGACCGTGGCCGCGCTGGTGGACCGCTTCAGCGGGGCCACCCGGGCCAGGGTGCCCTTGGCTCGCGCGCAGCGGCCGGAGGGGCGGATGCCGCTGTCGTTCGCGCAGTGGCGGCTGTGGTTCCTGCACCGCCTCGAAGGCGACAGCGCCACCTACACCGAGCCGCTGGTCCTTCGGCTGACCGGCGAGCTGGACCGGGACGCGTTGCGGGCCGCCGTCGCCGACGTGGTGGCGCGGCACGAGACGCTGCGCACGATCTACCCCGAGGACGACGGCACGCCGTACCAGCTGATCCTGCCCGAGGTCGAGACGTCGTTCACCGAGGTGCACACCGATCCGGACCGCCTGGGCGAGCAGCTGGCCGTGGCCGGCAAACACACCTTCGACCTGGCCACCGAGCTGCCGCTGCGGGTCACGCTGTTCTCGACCGGCCCGACCGACCACGTCGTGCTCCTGCTGCTGCACCACATCGCCAGCGACGGCTGGTCGGACGCCCCGCTGTCCAAGGACCTGTCGACCGCCTACCGGGCCAGGCTCGGCGGCCGTGCTCCACAGTGGACAGAGCTGCCGGTGCAATACGCGGACTACACCCTGTGGCAGCGGGAACTGCTGGGGGACGAGAAGGACCAGGACAGCATCCTGGCCCGGCAGCTGGCGTTCTGGAAGCAGACGCTGGCGAGCCTGCCGGAGCGGTTGCAGCTGCCGACCGACCGGCCCCGGCCGGCTGTTGCCTCCTATCGTGGTGACGAGGTCGAGTTCGAGCTGGACGCGCGGCTGCACGCCGGCCTGGTCGAGCTGGCCCGGCAGACCAACAGCACGCTGTTCATGGTGGTGCAGGCGGCTGTCGCCGCCCTGCTGACCCGGCTCGGCGCGGGCTTCGACATCCCGATCGGCAGCGTCAGCGCCGGCCGGTCCGACGAGGCGTTGGAAGAGCTGGTCGGGTTCTTCGTGAACACCCTGGTGCTGCGGGCCGACACGTCGGGCAACCCGAGCTTCCGCGAGCTGGTCGGCCGGGTCCGCGAGACCGACCTGGCCGCCTACGCGCACCAGGACGTGCCGTTCGAGCGGCTGGTCGAGGTGATCAACCCGGTGCGGTCGCTGGCCCACCACCCGCTGTTCCAGGTGATGGTGCTGTTCCAGAACAACGCCGAGGCCGAGTTGGACCTGCCCGGCCTGCGGGCGAGCTTCTCCGACATCGGCGCCGGCGCCTCCAAGTTCGACCTCGACTTCGACTTCCGCGAGTCCTACGGCCCGGACGGCACGCCGCTGGGCATGGCCGGCCTGATCGAGTACGCCACCGACCTGTTCGACCGCGACACCGTGCGCTCGTTCGGGTCCCGCCTGGTGCGGCTGCTCAACGCCGTGGTCGCGGACCCGGACCGGCCGATCGGGCAGATCGACGTGCTGGAGCCGGCCGAGCGGCACCGGCAGCCGGCGCTCGCCGGTGACTACGCGTCCGACCGCACGGTCGCGGCGGCCTTCGAGGAGCAGGTGCGACGCACCCCGGACGCGGTAGCCGTGACCTTCGAGGACACGCATCTGTCCTATGTGGAGCTCAACGAGCGGGCAAACCGGTTGGCGCACAAGCTGATCGAGCAGGGTGTCGGCGTCGAGCAGTTGGTGGCGCTGGCGCTGCCACGCTCGGCCGAACTGGTCGTGGCCGTGCTCGCCGTGCTCAAGGCCGGGGCCGCCTACCTGCCGATCGACCCGAACTACCCGGCGGACCGGATCGCCTACGTGCTGGCCGACGCCGCGCCGTCGGCGGTGCTGACCAGCCGCCAGGTCACCACGCCCGTCGACGTGCCCGCGATCTACGTGGAGGACGTCACCGACGGTCCGGTCGCCGATCCGACGCCGCAGGCGGGGCCGGACAACACCGCCTACGTGATCTACACGTCCGGCTCGACCGGCCGGCCCAAGGGCGTGTTGATCCCGCACCGCAACGTGATCCGGCTGTTCACCGCGACCGAGCACTGGTTCGGCTTCGACGGGCGGGACGTGTGGACGCTGTTCCACTCCTACGCGTTCGACTTCTCCGTGTGGGAACTGTGGGGTCCGCTGCTGCACGGCGGCCGGCTGGTCGTGGTGTCGCACGCGGTCACTCGCTCGCCCGAGGAGTTCCTGACCCTGCTGTCCCGTGAGCGCGTGACCGTGCTCAACCAGACGCCGTCCGCGTTCTACCAGCTGATCCAGGCCGACGCCGACCGGCCGCAGCCGCTGGCGCTGCGCACGGTGGTGTTCGGCGGGGAGGCGCTGGAGCTGCGGCGGCTGACCGACTGGTACACCCGGCACGCCGACGACGCGCCGGTGCTGGTCAACATGTACGGCATCACCGAGACCACGGTGCACGTCACCCACCAGGCGCTGGACGAGCACAAGGTCGCCGCCGGCGCGGGCAGCCTCATCGGCACGGGCATCCCGGACCTGCGGGTCTACGTGCTCGACGACTTCCTGCAGCCGGTGCCCACCGGCGTCGGCGGCGAGCTGTACGTCGCCGGCGCCGGCCTGGCCCGCGGCTACCTGGGACGTCCCGGCCTGAGCTCCGAGCGGTTCGTGGCCGATCCGCACGGCGCGCCCGGCAGCCGCATGTACCGCACCGGCGACCTCGGCCGGTGGATGTCGGACGGCACGCTGGACTACCTCGGCCGGGCCGACAACCAGGTGAAGATCCGCGGGTTCCGGATCGAGCTCGGCGAGATCGAGGCCGTGATCGAGCGGCACGCCGCCGTGGCCGAGGCGACCGTGCTGGTCCGTGAGGACCGGCCGGGGGACAAGCGGCTGGTCGCGTACGTGATCGCGGCTGCCGGCCAGACAGTGCAGGCCGCCGACCTGCGTCGGCATGCGGCCGCGTCGCTGCCGGAGTACATGGTGCCGTCGGCCTGTCTGACGATTGAGCGCTTCCCGTTGACAGCCAACGGAAAGCTGGACACCAAGGCGCTGCCCGCGCCGGAGCTGTCCAGCGCGGGCGGTCGCGCGCCGCGGTCGCAGCGTGAGGAACTGCTGTGCGGGCTGTTCGCCGACGTGCTCGCGGTGCCCCGGGTCGGCATTGACGACAGCTTCTTCGACCTGGGCGGGCACTCGCTGCTGGTCACCCGGCTGATCAGCCGGATCCGCTCGGCGCTGGGCGTGGAGCTCTCGCTGCGGTCGCTGTTCGAGGCGCCCACCGTGGCCGGGCTCGCCGACCTGCTCGACCGGGCCGGCCAGGCCCGCGTGGCGCTGCGGGCGATGCCCCGCCCGGAGCGGTTGCCGCTGTCGTTCGTCCAGCAGGGACTGTGGTTCCTGGGCCAGCTGGAGGGGCCGAGCGCCACCTACAACGTGCCGCTGGTGATGCGCATGTCCGGTCGGCTCGACGTGGACGCCATGCGTGAGGCGCTGGCCGACGTGGTCGCGCGCCACGAGTCGCTGCGCACGCTGTTCCCGGACGTGGACGGCACGCCGTACCAGGTCGTGGTCGGCGCCGAGGAGGGCCGGCCGGAGCTGCACATCGTGCACACCGACGCCGAGAGCCTGACCGAGGCGCTGCAGGAGGCCTCCCGCTACCACTTCGACCTGACCAGCGAACTGCCGCTGCGGGTCACGCTGTTCGACCTCGGCTGCGACGAGTACGCGCTGCTGCCGTTGATGCACCACATCGCCAGCGACGGCTGGTCGGAGACGCTGCTGGGCAACGACCTGTCCGAGGCCTACGCGGCCCGCCTGGCCGGTGATGCTCCACAGTGGACGCCGCTGGCGGTGCAGTACGCGGACTACACGCTGTGGCAGCGCGAACTGCTCGGCAGCGAGGACGATCCGGACAGTGCCATCACCAAGCAGCTGGACTTCTGGCGGCGCACGCTCGCCGGCCTGCCGGAGAAGATCGAGATGCCGACCGACCGGCCCCGGCCGGCGGTGGCCTCCTACGGCGGCGACGAGGCCGAGCTGCGGATCGACGCACAGCTGCACCGCACGCTGGCCGAGGTCGCGCGACGGACCAACACCACGCTGTTCATGGTGTTGCAGGCCGGCGTGGCCGCGCTGCTGTCCCGCCTGGGCGGCGGCGCCGACATCCCGATCGGCACCCCGGTCGCCGGCCGGACCGACGAGGCCCTCGAGGACCTGTTCGGGTTTTTCGTCAACACCCTCGTGCTGCGCACCGACCTGTCCGGCGACCCGAGCATGCGCGAGCTGCTGGACCGGGTCCGCGACGCCGACCTGGCCGCCTTCGCCCACCAGGACCTGCCGTTCGAGCGGATCGTGGAGGTGGTCGCGCCCGTCCGCTCGCTGGCCCACCACCCGCTGTTCCAGGTGATGCTGACCTTCGAGAACTTCGACGAGGTCAACGTCGAGTTCCCCGGCATGTCGGTCGGGCTGGAGGACGTCGTCGCCGGCGTGGCCAAGTTCGCGATGGACATCCGGTTGCAGGAGCGCTACGCCGACGACGGCGAGCCGGCCGGCATCGTCGGCGAGATCGAGTACGCCACCGACCTGTTCGACCGCGCCACCATCGACGCGTTCGGCGACCGCCTCACGCGGCTGCTGACGGCCGCGGCCGCCGACCTGGACCGGCCGCTGGCCCGGATCGACGTGCTGTCGGCCGAGGAGCGCAGGCTGATCCTGACCGAGTGGAACGGCGCGCCGGTCGAACCCGTGGAGACCACGGTTCTCGAGCTGATCGACGCGCACGAGCACGGCGAGCTGGCCGCGCCGGTCGCCGCCGCCCTGGCTCGGCTGCGGGCCGGCGAGATCGAGGTGTCGGCCCGGCTGGTCGAGAGGTCGTTGGCGCTCAAGGGAACGACGGCCGCCGACCGCGAGCTGGTGAGCGCCTCGGCGGAGCCGTGGGAGCTGCTGGCCCCGCTCACGGTCGGCGCGACCGTCGTGACAACCTGGGACGAGCAGGTCACGATCGCGTCGTTCACTCCGATGCAGCTCTCGGAGTTCTTGCGGCGCGGGGAAACCGGCGCGCTGCGGCTCGTGCTCTGCGGCGGCGCGCCGATGCCGGCCGCGCTGGCCCGGCGTTTCCACCGCACAGTGGACGCCGCGCTGCTGCACGTGTACTCGATGGCCACGGCCGGCCGCTGCGAGGCCGAGACCGGTGTGCTGCCCATCGGCCGGCCGCTGCCCGGCGTCACGGTGCACGTGCTGGACGACGCCGGCCAGCCGGTGCCGGCGGGTGTCACCGGCCGCCTCGTCGTGGACGGCGCGGACACCGGCGACCGGGCCCGCTGGCTGCCGGACGGCCAGCTGCGACTGGTCGAGCACGCGCTGGTGCGCGGGCTGCCGGTCGAGCCGGCGGAGATCGAGGCGATCCTCGCCGAGCGGACCGACCTCGCCGACGCCGCGGTTGTCGTCCGTGACGACGAGGTGCTGGCCTTCGTCACTGAAGCGTTGGACACCACCGCGGTTCGCGACCACCTCGACGCGCTGCTGCCGGAGTACATGGTGCCGTCGGCGGTCGTCGCGGTGGACGCGCTGCCGCTCGTCGACGGCCTGGTCGACCGGGACTCGCTGACGGTCGCCGCCCGCGGCGAGCACCGCGGGCCCCGCACGCCGCAGGAAGAGATCCTGTGCGGGCTGTTCGCCGAGGTCCTGGGCGTGCCCCGGGTCGGCATCGACGACAGCTTCTTCGACCTGGGCGGGCACTCGCTGTCCGCGATCCGTCTGCTGAGCCGGATCCGTTCCGCCTTCGACATCGAGCTGCCGGTGCGGACCCTGTTCGGGGAGCCGACGGTCGCGAAGCTGGTGGACCGGCTGACCTCGGCCGGTGCGGCCCGACCGCCGCTGGTTCCGGTGGCCCGCCCGGAGCGGCTGCCGCTGTCGTTCGCCCAGCAGCGACAGTGGTTCCTGCAGCGCTTCGAAGGGCCGTCGATCTACAACGTGCCGCTGGTGCTGCGGCTGACCGGCGAGCTGGACCGGGAGGCGCTCCAGGCGGCGCTGGCCGACGTGGTGGGCCGGCACGAGTCGCTGCGCACGGTGTTCCCCGAGGTCGACGACCTGCCGTGCCAGCAGGTGCTGGATGTCCGCCCGGGCCTCGACGTGGTGTCGACCGATGAGGCGCACCTGTCCGAACTGGTGTCGGCGGCGTCCGCCCGGCCGTTCGACCTGACGACCGAGATCCCTTGGCGCGCGACGCTGTTCGTGCTGGCCGAGGACGTGCACGTGCTGTTGCTGCTGACCCACCACATCGTCAGCGACGGATGGTCGGAGGCGCCGCTGGCCCGGGACGTCTCGGTCGCGTACGCGGCCCGCTGCCAGGGCCGACCGCCGCAGTGGACGCCGCTGCCGGTGCAGTACGCGGACTACACGGTGTGGCAGCGGGAGGTCTTCGGCGACGAGGCCGACCCGGACAGCGTGATCGCCAAGCAGGCTGCGCACTGGCGGGAGACGCTGGCCGGCCTGCCGGCGCTGCTGGAGCTGCCGGTCGACCGGCAGCGTCCGCCGATCGCCAGCTACCGCGGCGAAATGGTGCTGTTCGACTGGGACCAGCAGCTGCACACGGCGCTGCTGGGGCTGGCGCGGCAGGCCGGCGCGACCCTGTTCATGGTGGTGCAGGCGGCGCTGGCCGCCCTGCTGACCAGGATGGGCGCGGGCACCGACATCCCGATCGGCACCGTGGTGGCCGGCCGCACCGACGAGGCGTTGGACGAGCTGGTCGGCTTTTTCGTCAACACCGTCGTGCTGCGGACCGACACCGCGGGCACGCCGACCTTCCGTGAGCTGCTGGGCCGCGTGCGGGAGACCGACCTGGCCGCCTTCGCGCACCAGGAGCTGCCGTTCGAGCGGATGGTCGACGTGGCCAACCCGGTGCGGTCGCTGTCGCACCACCCGCTGTTCCAGGTCGCGTTGGGCTTCCAGAACAACGCCGACGGCGAGTACCGGATGCACGGGCTGCGCGCGGAGTTCGAGGACGTCGAGACCGGGGTCGCCAAGTTCGACCTGACCTTCGACCTCGAGGAGCGGTTCGGCGCGGACGGCGAGGCGGCCGGGATCGCCGGCGACGTCGAGTTCGCGCTCGACCTGTTCGACCGGGAGACCGTGCAGGGGCTGGCCGACCGGCTGCGGACGCTGCTGGTGGCCTTCGCGGCCGACCCGGACCAGGCCATCGACGCGGTGGAGATCACGACCGAGTCGGAGCGGGCGCTGCCGGCCCCGCTGGTCGGCGTGGACCCGCTGCCGCTGGTCGCGTCCTGGTCCGACGAGCTGGCGGTGGTGTTCGAGGACACCGAGCTCACCTACGCCCAGCTGACCGAGCCGATCGGCGTGCCCGAGGTGGACGCCGTGGTGTCGCTGCTGAGGTCCGAGCCGCGCGAGTGGGTGTTGCCGGCGGTCACGGCCGGCCGGGTGGCACACTTCGCCGGCACCGACGCCGAGCGGCTGTCCGTGCTGGCGGCCGGTGGTTGCCTGGTGATCCCGACCCGGGAGATCCTGGCCGACCCGTCGGATCTGCTCGGCTGGCTGGAGTGGTACGAGGTCGAGGAGTTCACCGCCCCGCCGCGGGTGCTCGACGCGTTGCGCCGCACGGCCGCGGAGCAGGAGTTCGAGCTTCGTACCCGGCTGCTGCCGCAGCGGCTCGACGTGCCCGGTGTCGGACTCGTCCCCGTCGAGCAAGGATGTGTGCTGGACGCTCGGCAACGGCTGGTGCCGGCCGGAGTGCCCGGCGAGCTGTGTTTCGTCGCCGACGAGGCCGGTGCGGTGGTGCGGACCGGCAAGCCGGCGCGCCGCACCCGGTCCGGCGAGGTGGAACTGCTCGACCAGCCGTACGAGCGCGTCGAGTCCACCCTGATGACGCACCCGGCGGTGCGCGGCGCCGCTGTCGTTCCGGGTCCCCGTCTGACCGCCTACGTGATCGGAGATGGTGACGCCGAGTCGCTGCGGGAGCAGGTGGCCTCGGCGGTGCCCGACCACCTGGTGCCGTCGTCCTTCGTGTTCGTGGACGACCTGCCGCTGACCGCGGACGGCACGCTCGACGTGCCGGCGCTGCGGGAGCGTGGGGCGGGCGCGGCCGCGCAGGGCCGCCAGCCGCGTACCCGGCGGGAACGGGAACTGTGCGAGCTGTTCGCGGACATCCTGGACGTCGACGAGCTCACGATCGACGACAGCTTCTTCGCGCTGGGCGGCCACTCGCTGCGGGCGACCAGGCTGGTCAGCCGGATCCGCTCCACGTTCGGCGTGGAACTGCCGGTGCGTGCGGTGTTCGAGGCGCCCACCGTGGCCGGCCTGGCGGAGCGGATGGCCGCCGGCGGCGCGGTCCGCGCGGCGCTGGCGCCGGTCACGCGCCCCGATCCGATGCCGCTCTCCTTCGCCCAGCAGCGGCTGTGGTTCCTGTACCGGTTGGAGGGGCCGAGCGCGACCTACAACATCCCGGTCGTGCTCCGGGTCGCCGGCGAACTGGATCGGGACGCGTTCACCGCGGCCGTGCGGGATGTCGCCACTCGGCACGAGGCGCTGCGCACGATCTTCCCGGAGGTCGACGGCCAGCCGTGCCAGCGGATCGTCGACGCCGACCGGGTCGGCGTCACCTTCGCCGATTCGACGGATCTGGAGGCCGCCGCGCGTTACCCGTTCGATCTGGCCGGTGAACCGCCACTGAAGGTCACCGTGCTGGGCAACGCCGTGCTGCTGCTGATCCACCACATCGCCGGTGACGGTTGGTCAGGCGGTCCGCTCGTGCGGGACCTGTCCACCGCCTACGCGGCCCGCCTGGCCGGTGAGGCTCCACAGTGGACGCCGCTGCCGGTGCAGTACGCGGACTACACGCTGTGGCAGCGGGAGCTGCTGGGCAGCGAGGACGACCCGGCCAGCCTGGTGTCGCGGCAGCTGGCGTTCTGGCGCGAGACCCTGGCCGACCTGCCGGAGCTGCTGGAGCTGCCGACCGAGCGGCCACGCCCGGCCGTCGCGTCCTACCTCGGCGAGACGCACGACTTCGAGGTTCCCGCCGGGCTGCACCGCGAACTGGCGGATCTGGCGCAACGCAACGGAGTCACGCTGTTCATGGTGTTGCAGGCCGCGGTCGCGGCGCTGCTCACCCGGCTCGGCGCGGGCACCGACATCCCGTTGGGCACGCCGATCGCCGGCCGCACCGACGACGCGCTGGACGAGCTGGTCGGCTCCTTCGTCAACACGCTGGTGCTGCGCACCGACACCGCCGGCGACCCGAGCTTCCGCGAACTGCTGGCCCGCGTGCAGGAGGTGACGCTGTCGGCGTACGCCCACCAGGACGTGCCGTTCGAGCGCCTGGTCGAGGCGCTGGACCCGGCCCGCTCGCTCGGCCACCACCCGCTGTTCCAGGTCATGCTGACGTTGCAGAACCTGGACAACGGCGAGCCGGACCTGGGCGGACTGGCGGCGACCGTCGAGGGCGTCGAGACCGGCGTGGCCACCGTCGACCTGTCCTTCGTGGTCCAGGAGGGCGAGGACGGCCTGACCTGCGAACTGGAGTACGCCACCGACCTGTACGACGCGACGGCGGCCCGCCGGATCGCCGACCGGCTGGTGCGGGTGCTCGAGGCGGTCGTGGCCGATCCGGACCGCGCCATCGGCGCGATCGACGTGCTGGACGCCGCCGAGCGACACAACCTGCTCGTGGCGTGGAACGACACCGGCCTGGCGCTGCCCGACACCGACCTGGTCGGGCTGGTCGCCGGCGCACCCGACACGATCGCCTTGGCCAGCAACGGAATCGAGCTGACCTACGGCGAGCTGGACCAGCGCGCCAACCAGGTGGCCCACCACCTGCGCGAGCTGGGCGCGGGACCGGAGCGCCTGGTCGCCGTGTCGATGCCCCGCTCCGCGGCCCTGCTCGTGGCCCTGCTCGGGGTGCTCAAGAGCGGCGCGGCGTACCTGCCGATCGACCCGACCTACCCGGCGGAGCGGATCGACTACATCCTCGCCGACGCGCGGCCGGTCTGCGTGCTCACCGACCTGTCCGGCGCGGACGGACGGCCGACGACCGACCCGGGTGTGCGCCGCCGGCCGGACAACCCGGCCTACGTGATCTACACGTCCGGGTCGACCGGCCGCCCCAAGGGGGTCTGCGTCACCCATCGCAACCTCGTCAACTTCCTGGTCTCGATGCGACCGCACGTGCCACTCGCCCCGACCGACCGGCTGTTGGCCGTCACCACGGTCGCCTTCGACATCGCGGCGCTGGAGCTGTACCTGCCGCTGCTGTCCGGCGCCCGGGTCGTGCTCGCCGACGAGGACACCGTCCGCGATCCGGCGGCGCTGGCCGACCGGGTCCGGGCCGACGGCATCACGGTGCTGCAGGCGACCCCGTCGCTGTGGCAGGGACTGGTCGCGGAGAACGTCCGTGGCCTGCGAATGCTGGTCGGCGGCGAAGCTGTGCCGCCGCGGCTGGCCGGCCGGATGAGCGAGCTGGGCGGCGCGGTCGTCAACGTGTACGGGCCGACCGAGACCACCATCTGGTCGGCCGCCGCCGAGCTGACCGGCGCCGACACCCCCATCGGCCGTCCGATCGGCAACACCCGTGTCCACGTGCTGGACGGGGCGTTGCGGCCCGTGCCGGCGGGCGTGGCCGGCGAGCTCTACATCGCCGGTGCCGGCGTGGCGCGTGGCTACTTCGGACGGCCGGGACTGACCTCGCAGCGCTTCACCGCCGACCCGTTCGGTCCGGCCGGCTCGCGGATGTACCGCACCGGCGACCTGGCGCGCTGGCGGCACGACGGACAGCTGGAGTACCTGAGCCGGGTCGACGACCAGGTGAAGGTGCGCGGATTCCGGATCGAGCTCGGCGAGATCGAGTCGGTGCTGGCCGAACATCCCGGGGTGCGGCGGGTCGCCGTGATCGTGCGGGAGGACCGGCCGGGTGACCGGCGGCTGACCGCCTACGTGGTCGGCGACGCGGACGTCGCCGCGCTGCGGGCCAAGGCCCGCGAGCGGCTGCCGGAGTACATGGTGCCGTCGGCGTTCATCCCGCTCGACACGCTTCCGTTGACCCCGAACGGGAAGCTCGCCCGCAGGGCGCTGCCCGCGCCGGCCCGCGAGGAGCAGGCCGGTCGCGCCCCGCGCACGCCGCGCGAGGAGTTGTTGTGCGGGCTGTTCGCGGACGTGCTCGGCGTGGACCGGGTCGGCGTCGACGACGGCTTCTTCGACCTGGGCGGGCATTCGCTGCTGGCCACCCGGCTGATCAGCCGGATCCGCTCGGCGCTCGGAGTGGAGCTGGCGATCCGGACCCTGTTCGAGACGCCGACCCCGGCCGGCCTGGCCGAGGTGATCGACGGCGCCGGCACGGCCCGACCCGCGCTGGTGCCGGTGCCTCGCGACGGGCGGGTGCCGCTGTCGTTCGCCCAGCGGCGACTGTGGTTCCTGCACAAGTTGGAGGGGCCGAGCGCCACCTACAACCTCCCGGTGACGCTGCGGCTGGACGGTCCCGTCGACGCCGAGGCGCTGCGGCTGGCGTTGGCCGACGTGGTCGGCCGGCACGACGCCCTGCGCACGGTGTTCCCGGAGGCGGACGGCGGTCCGCACCAGCTCGTGATCGACGTCGAGCCGACGCTGTCCGTTGTGGACTACTCGCAGCGGGCGCTGGACGAGGCGGTCCGGTACCCGTTCGACCTGGCGGCCGAGCTGCCGGTGCGGGCGTGGCTGATGCGCGTCGGCCAGGACGAGCATGTGCTGCTCCTGCTGGTGCACCACATCGCGGGTGACGCGTGGTCGATGGCCCCACTGGTCCGCGATCTGGCGACCGCGTACACGGCCCGACTGGCCGGCAGTGCTCCACAGTGGACGCCGCTGCCGGTGCAGTACGCGGACTACACGCTGTGGCAGCGGGATCTGCTCGGCAGCGAGGACGACCCGGACAGCGTCATCGCCGCCCAGCGGCGGTTCTGGGTGGACGCGCTGGCCGGTGTCCCGGACGAGCTGGTGCTGCCCACGGACCGGCCGCGCCCGGCGCGGACCACCTATCGCGGTGACACCGTGGAATTCGCGCTGTCCGCGGAAGACCGCCGGGCGGTCGTGGAACTGGCGCACTCCGCCGGCGTGACCGTGTTCATGGTGCTGCAGGCCGGTCTCGCCGCCCTGCTGAGCAGGTTGGGCGGCGGCGCCGACATCCCGATCGGCACGGCGATCGCCGGTCGCACCGACGAGGCGCTGGACGATCTGGTCGGCTTTTTCGTCAACACGCTGGTGCTGCGCACCGACCTGTCCGGCGACCCGACCTTCCGGGAGTTGCTGGCCCGCGTGCGGGAGACCGACCTGGCCGCGTACGCCAACCAGGACGTGCCGTTCGAACGGCTGGTGGACCTGATCGCGCCGACGCGCTCGCTGGGCCGGCACCCGCTGTTCCAGGTGCTGCTGACGCTGCAGAACGTCGAGGACGGCGAGCTGGAGCTGCCCGGCGTGCGGGTGCGACCGGAGGAGGTCGGCACCGGGGTCGCCAAGTACGACCTGGCGTTCGTGCTGGAGGAGTCCGACGGCATCGAGGGCATGGTCGAGTACTCCACCGACCTGTTCGACCGGGCCAGCGTCGAACTGCTGGTGTCCCGGCTGTGCCGGCTGCTGCGGGCCGTGGTGGCCGAGCCGGACCTGGCGGTCGGCCGCGTGCAGCTGCTGTCCGAGGACGAGCGCGAGGACTGCCTGGTGCGGTGGAACGACACCGCCCGCGAGGTGCCCGCGTCGACCATGCCCGAGCTGTTCCAGGCCCGGGTCGGGGACGCGCCGGCGTTGGTGTTCGAGGACACCACCCTGAGCTACGCCGAGCTGAACCGGCGCGCGAACCGGTTGGCGCACTGGCTGATCACCCGGGGCGTCCGGCCGGAACAGCGGGTGGCCGTGGCGCTGCGGCGCTCGATCGACATGGTGGTCGCCGTGCTGGCGGTGGCCAAGGCCGGTGGCGCCTACCTGCCGGTCGACCCCGCCTACCCGGCCGAGCGCATCGAGTACATGCTGTCCGACGCGCGACCGGCACTGGTCATCACGACGTCCGCAGTAGACCTGCCGGTGGACCGGCCGTTGCTGCTGGACGACGAGTCGACGGCGGCGGCAGTCGAAGCCATGCCGGACACCGATCCGACCGACCGGGACCGGCTCGCGCCGCTGCGTCCGAGCAGTCCCGCGTACGTCATCTACACCTCGGGCTCGACCGGGCGGCCCAAGGGCGTCGTGGTCACCCACGCCGGCATCGCCAGCCTGCTCGCCGCCCAGGTGACGGCGTTCGAGGTCGGTGCGGGCAGTCGGGTGCTCCAGTTCGCGTCGCTGAGTTTCGACGCCGCGTCGTGGGAACTGTGCATGGGCCTGCTGTCCGGCGCGTGCCTGGTGGTGGCGCCGGCGGAGCGCGTGCTGCCCGGCCAGCCGCTGGCCGACCTGATCGCCGAGCAGGGCGTCACGCACCTGACGCTGCCGCCGACCGCGCTGACCGTGTTGCCCGACAACGCATTGCCTGCCGGCACCACGCTCGTCGTCGCCGGCGAAGCCTGCCTGCCGCAGCAGGTCGACCAGTGGTCGCGCGGCACCCGGATGATCAACGCGTACGGTCCGACCGAGACGACGGTGTGCGCCACCATGAGCGGCCCGCTGTCCGGACCGGTCGCGCCGCCGATCGGCCGGCCGATCACCAACGCGCAGGTGTACGTGCTGGACGCGGGGCTGCGTCCGGTGCCGCCGGGCACCGTCGGCGAGCTGTACGTCGCCGGCGCCGGCCTGGCCCGCGGCTACCTCCACCAGCCCGGCCTGACGGCGACGCGGTTCGTGGCCAACCCGTTCGGCACGGGACGTCTGTACCGCACCGGCGACCTGGCGCGGTGGCGGTCCGACGGCCAACTCGACTACCTGGGCCGCGTCGACGACCAGGTGAAGGTGCGCGGGTTCCGGATCGAGCTCGGCGAGATCGAGTCGGTGCTGGCCGGGCATCCGGGCGTCACGCACGTGTCGGTCATCGTGCGGGAGGACCGGCCCGGCGACCGCCGGATCGTGGCCTACGTGGCGGGGGACCGCGGGCTGGAGCCGGCCGCGCTGCGCCAGCACTCGGCGACCACGCTGCCCGAGCACATGGTGCCGTCGGCCTTCGTGCAGTTGGACGCGATTCCGTTGCTGCCCAACGGAAAGGTGGACCGCAAGGCGCTGCCCGAGCCGGAGTTCACGGTCGTCGCCGGCGGGCGCGCACCGCGCACCGCCCGCGAGGAGACGCTGTGCGGCCTGTTCCGCGACGTTCTCGGCGTGGCCGAGGTCGGCATCGACGCCGGCTTCTTCGAGCTCGGCGGGGACAGCATCCTGTCGCTGCGGCTGGTCAGCCTGGCCCGCAAGGCCGGCCTGGTCATCACCGCGCAGGACGTGTTCGAACACCGCACGGTCGAGGGCCTGGCGTTCGCGGCCGGCAACACCGAGGCGGACGAGGTGGCCGACGACGGCGTCGGCGAACTGCCGGCGACGCCGATCATGCGCTGGCTGGCCGAGCAGCACGGCCCGTCGACCGCGTTCAACCAGTCGATGGCGCTGCGGGTGCCGGCCGACCTCGGCGCCGACCGGCTCACCGCCGCCGTGCAGGCCGTGCTCGACCACCACGACGCCCTCCGGCTGGTCGCGCACGCCGATGGTCGCTACGAGATCGCCGAGCACGTCGAGGCGGGCCCGCTTATCCGGCGGGTCGAGACCATGGCCGAGCTCGTCGACCAGGGCGAGCAGGCCAGGCTGCGGCTGTCGCCGGAGCACGGGACGATGCTCCAGGTCGTCTGGTTCGACGCCGGTCCCGACCGGTCCGGCCGGCTGCTGCTGGTCGCGCACCACCTGGTGATCGACGGCGTGTCCTGGCGAATCCTGTTGCCCGACCTGGCGACCGCGTGGCACTCGGTCGCACGGGACCAGCCGGTCGCGCTGGACCCGGTGCGGACCTCGCTGCGGCGCTGGTCGCACGCGCTGACCGAACTGGCGTCCGCTCGGACCGCCGAGCTGGAGCTGTGGACCGGCACGCTGGCCGGGCCGGATCCGCTGCTGGGCGACCGGCCGCTCGATCCCGCTGTCGACGTGGCCGGCACGGCTGCCGAGATCGAGCTGACGCTGCCGGCCGAGGCGACCGAGCCACTGCTGACCACGGTGCCGGCGCGCTACCGCGCGAGCGTCAACGACGTGCTGCTCACCGGGCTCACGCTGGCCGTGTCCCGCTGGCGGCACCGCCGTGGCAAGGGCGCCGATGCCGGTGTGCTGCTGGACCTGGAGGGCCACGGCCGCGAGGAGATCGTCGCCGGGGCCGACCTGTCGCGGACCGTCGGCTGGTTCACCAGCCTGTACCCGGTGCGGCTGGCCGCGGGCGCGCTGGACTGGGACGAGGCCCTGGCCGGCGGGCAGGCGATCAAGCTGGTCAAGGAGCAGCTGCGCACGCTGCCCGACCACGGCGTCGGACACGGCTTGCTTCGGTACCTGAACTCGGACACCGCCCCGGCGCTGGCCGCGTTGCCCGTGCCCCAGCTCGGGTTCAACTACCTCGGCCGGTTCGCGGTCGGCGAGGACGAGGCCGCGGACTGGATGCTGGCCGACGACGTGACCGGCCCGGCCGGGCGCGACGCCGGCATGGCGTTGACCCACTCGGTGGAGGTCAACGCGCTGACCGAGGACCGGGCCGGCGGGCCGAGCCTGACCGCCGTCTGGTCCTGGCCGTCGGCGCTGCTGGCCGAGTCCGACGTGCGGGAACTGGCCGAGACGTGGTTCGAGGCGCTGCGGGCGCTGGTGGACCACTCGCGGGGCTCGGGTGTCGGCGGGTACACGCCGTCCGACCTGTCCCTGGTCTCGCTCAGCCAGGAGGACATCGACGACCTCGAGACGGAATTGGGGACCTTCGAGTCATGAGCTCGTCTCTGAAGCGACGAGTGTGCCGACCGCCGCTCGCAGCGTTTGCGGTAGCGGTTCAGACGCGACCCGCACCCGTCGATGACGGCGTGCAACAGCCACACCCCATCCCGGTGCAGCAGGTCGGTTTCCCCGATCGACCGGGACCGCGACAGAGCGAGGTGTGCCCGGCTTCCCACGATTCGCACGTTGCGGAGCCGGCCGGCGGTGGTCCAGATCGACACGCTGCCCGCACGACTCGCCGCACCGAGCTGCCAGGACAGGCAGCGGGCGTCGAACGGCTGCCCCGCCCGCGGGCGGGGCAGGATCGGGCTGTCCTCGACCCTCCGGCGTCGGTCCGAGCCGGGCGGCCCGTGGTCACCGGCCCTCAGGTCGGCATTGAGAGTGGTGTAGGCGTCGACGGTCTTGCCGATCACTCGGATCGCCGGTTGGGCGGCGAGCCCGAACCGTTCCCGCAGCCGAGTACGCCGGCCACATCCGCCGTGAGGACCAGAAGCGCCCGCAGTGAACGACCGCAACGCGGCCTGGAGTCTCAGGAACGACTCCTCTCGGCTGTGCACGGCCGAGCTTCCGCCGATTGGAGAACCCGTTGAAGCCGTCGGGATTCGACGACGTCCTGCCGCTGACGCCGTTGCAGGAGGGCATGCTCTTCCATGCCCTGTACGACCGGCAGGCCGTGGACGTCTACCACACCCAGCTGGCGGTGGACCTGGACGGCGAGCTGGACGCGGCCAGGCTGCGGGCGGCGGCGGAGCAGGTGCTGGCCCGGCACGGGAACCTGCGCGCCGGGTTCCGGACCAGCCGGTCCGGACAGCCGATCCAGGTGGTGCACCGCGAGGTCGCGCTGCCGTGGCGGGAGATCGACCTGACCGGCGCGGATCCGGCCGAGCTGGACCGTGTCCAGGCCGCCGACCGCGCCGAGCGGTTCGACCTGGTCCGGCCGCCGCTGCTGCGGGCCACGCTGATCCGCACCGGCGCCGCCGGCCACCGGCTGCTGCTGACCAACCACCACATCCTGCTCGACGGCTGGTCGGCGCCGCTGCTGGTGCACGAGCTGCTCCAGATCTACGAGGGCGGCACGCCGCCGCGTGCGGCGCCGTTCAAGGACTACCTGGCCTGGCTGTCCAAACAGGACACCGCGGCCGCGGAGGCGGCGTGGCGGACCGCGCTGGCCGGATTCGAGGAGCCGACGCTGGTCCGGCCGTCCGATCCCGGCCGGGCGCCGGACCTGCCCGAGCGGGTCTACCTGCGGCTGCCGCTGCCCGAGCTCGGCCGGGCGGCCCGCGCCGCCGACCTGACGCTGAACACTGTCGTGCAGGGCGTGTGGGCGATCGCGCTGGGTGAGCTGACCGGCCGGGACGACGTGGTCTTCGGCGCCACCGTCTCCGGCCGCCCGCCGGAGGTCCCCGGCATCGACACGATGATCGGCCTGTTCATCAACGCGGTGCCGGTGCGGGTCCGGCTCGACCTCCGATCGTCCCTTGTGGACAACCTGCGTGTGCTGCAGTCGGCGCAGTCCCGGCTGCTGGCCCATCAGCACCTCGGCCTGACCGCGATTCAGCGGGCGGCCGGGCTGGGCGAGCTGTTCGACACCATGACGGTGTTCGAGAACTACCCGGTCGGCGAACCGGACGACGAGCCGGCCGGCCCGCTGCGGGTGCGCGAGGTGTCCGGCGGCGGCGCGACGCACTATCCGCTCAGCCTGATCACGCAGGCCGCCGAGGACGAACTGGTGCTGCGCCTGGACTATCGCACCGACCTGTTCGAGCCGGCCGAGGTGCGGCGGCTCGGCGAGCGGCTGACCCGCCTGCTGACCGAGTTCGTCGAGCGACCGGATGTTCCGCTGGCCCGGCTGGATCGGCTGACGTCCGACCAGCGCCAGCAGATGGTGGTGGACTGGAACGACACCGCGACCGGCGCGCCGGAGACCACGCTGGTGGCGCTGCTGGAACAGCAGGCGCGGCGTAGCCCGCAGGCCGTCGCCGTCGTGGCGGACGGCGTCGAGGTGACCTTTGCCGAGCTGCACGCGCGGGCGAACCGATTGGCGCACAGCCTGATCGCGCGGGGCGCGGGCCCGGAGCGGACCGTCGGCGTCCGGATGTCACGGTCGGTCGACCTCGTCGTGGCGATGCTGGCGGTGCTCAAGTCCGGCGCCGCGTACCTGCCGCTGGATCCGGAGTACCCGGCCGAGCGGCTCGCCATGATCACCGATCAGGCGAGGCCGGTGGTCGTGCTGACCGATGCCGCCGCGGACGGCGACGACCGGGCTCCCGACGTCCCGCTGGATCCGCGCAGTCCCGCCTACGTGCTGTTCACCTCCGGCTCGACCGGGCGTCCCAAGGGGGTCGTCGTCCCGCACGGTGCGGTGGCCACCCGGATGCGGGGCATGCAGGAGCAGTTCGGGCTCACCGCGAGCGACCGGGTGCTGCAGAAGACGCCGTTCACCTTCGACGTGTCGGTGTGGGAGTTCTTCTGGCCGCTGACCACCGGCGCCACTCTCGTGCTGGCCCGGCCGGACGGCCACCGCGATCCCCGGTACCTGGCCGAGGTGATCCGCACGGAGCGGATCACGACGGCGCACTTCGTGCCGGCCATGCTGACCCTGTTCCTCCAGGAGGAGGTCGACGGAGCGACGCTGCGGCGGGTGTTCTGCGGCGGCGACGTGCTCACCGAGCAGCTGCGCCGGCAGTTCCAATCGACGGTGCCGGCCCAGTTGGTGAACGGTTACGGCCCGACTGAGGCGACGGTCGACGTCACCTTCGCACCCGCCCCGCCGACCGGTGCGTCCCCGATCGGCGGCCCGGTCGCCGACACCCGCCTGTACGTGCTGGACGCCGCGTTGCGGCCGGTGCCGGTCGGCGTCGCCGGCGAGCTGTACATCGCCGGCGCTCAGCTGGCCCGGGGCTACCTCGGCGACCCGGCCCGGTCCGCGTCGAGTTTCGTGGCCGACCCGTTCGGCGCGCCGGGGGAGCGGATGTACCGCTCCGGCGACCTCGCGCGGTGGCGTGACGACGGCCAGCTGGAGTTCGTGGGCCGGGTCGACCACCAGGTCAAGGTGCGCGGGTTCCGCATCGAGCTCGGCGAGATCGACGCCGTGCTGGCCGAGCATCCGGCGGTGTCCCAGGTCGCCACGGTCGTCCGCGAGGACCAGCCCGGCGACAAGCGGATCGTCGCCTACGTGGTCGGCGAGACGGGGGAGCTGCGGGCGTGGCTGTCGCGCCGGCTGCCGGAGTACATGCTGCCCACGGCTTTTGTCGCGCTGGACGAGCTGCCGCTCACCACCAGCGGCAAGCTGGACCGCTCCGCGTTGCCCGCGCCCGAGTTCGGTCCGACCACTGCCGGTCGTGCCAGCCGCAACCCGGCCGAGGAGATCCTGTGCGGGCTGTTCGCCGACGTGCTCGGGCTGGCCAGGGTCGGTGTCCGGGACAGCTTCTTCGATCTCGGCGGGCACTCGCTGCTGGCCACCAGGCTGATCAGCCGGGTCCGCTCGGCGTTCGGCGTCGAGCTGCCGATCCGCGCGCTGTTCGAGTCGCCGACGGCGGCCGGTCTCGCGGCCCGGCTGGACGATCACGGCCAGGCCCGGACCGCGCTGGCCCGGCAGCCACGACCGGAGCGGGTGCCGCTGTCCTTCGGGCAGCAGCGCCTGTGGTTCCTGCACCGGCTCGACGGCGCCGCGGCCAACTTCAACATCCCGGTCGTGTTGCGGCTGTCCGGTGAACTCGACCGCGAGGCGCTGGCCGCCGCCGTCACCGACGTCGTCGGCCGGCACGAGACGCTGCGGACCGTGTTCGCCGAGCACGACGGCACCGCCCACCAGCACGTGCTGGGTCCGTCGTCGGTGCGGCTGCACGTCGTGCGCACCGACGAGGCGGCATCGGCCGAGCAGGTGCGAATCGCCGCGCAGCACGCGTTCGAGCTCGACCACGAGCCGCCGCTGCGGGTGACCTTGTTCGAGTCGGCTCCCGGCGAGCACATCCTGTTGCTGCTGCTGCACCACATCGCCAGTGACGGCTGGTCGCAGGCGCCGTTGCTGGCCGACCTGGCATCGGCCTATCGGGCCCGGCTCGCCGGCGATGCTCCACAGTGGAGCGATCTGCCCGTCCAGTACGCGGACTACACGCTGTGGCAGCAGGAGATCCTCGGCGCGGAGGGCGACCCGGACAGCGTGGTGTCCACGCAGCTCAACCACTGGCGGGCCGCGCTGGCCGGCCTGCCGGAGCAGTTGGAGCTGCCCGCCGACCGCCCGCGCCCGGCCGTCGCCGACAACCGCGGCGACGTGGTGGACCTCGATCTGCCCGTCCCGGTGCACCAGAACCTGGTCGCGCTGGCCCGCCGCACCAACTCGACCCTGTTCATGATCGTTCAGGCCGCGCTGGCCGCGCTGCTGACCAGGTTGGGCGCGGGCGCCGACATCCCGATCGGCACCGCGGTCGCCGGACGCACCGACGAGGCACTCGACGACCTGGTCGGCTTTTTCGTCAACACCCTGGTGCTGCGCAACGACATCTCGGGAAACCCGACGTTCCTGGAGCTGGTGCGGCGGGTCCGGCAGACCGACCTCGCCGCGTTCGCCCACCAGGACGTGCCGTTCGAGCGCCTGGTCGACGTGCTCAACCCGGTCCGGTCGCTGGCCTTCCATCCGCTGTTCCAGGTGATGCTGACGTTCCACAACAACGTCGACGCGGACCTGGAACTGGCCGGTTTGACCGTGCGCGCGGACCGTGCCGGCACCAGTGTGTCCAAAGTAGACCTCTCGTTCCACGCCGCCGAGTCGGAGTCCGACGGCGTCAGGCTGGCGCTGGAGTACGCCACCAGCCTGTTCGACCGGGACACCGCCCGCGCGCTGCTCGCGCGGCTCGCCCGCGTGCTGGAACTGGTCGCCGCCGAACCGGACCGGCGGGTCGAGCAGCTGGACGTGCTGCTGCCCTCGGAACGGCACAACGTGGTCACGGGGTGGAACGACACGGCGATCGAGGTCGCCGACGCGACGCTGCCGGCGGCGTTCGAGGCGCAGGTGGCCCGCACGCCGGACGCCCCAGCGGTGGTGTTCGGGGCCGACGAGCTGAGTTACGCCGAGCTGAACGCCCGCGCCAACCGGCTGGCCCGGCACCTGGTCGACCGCGGCGTCGGGCCGGAGCGGTTCGTCGCCGTCGCGATGCCGCGGTCGACCGACCTGGTGGTCGCGCTGCTCGCCGTGCTCAAGGCCGGCGGCGCCTACCTGCCCGTGGACACGTCGTACCCGGCCGACCGGATCGAGTTCATGCTGGCCGACGTCGAGCCGGTGCTGATGCTGACCGGGATCGAGGACCATCTCGACGACTCCGGCCGCGAACGGGCCGGCCACGACCTGACCGACGCCGACCGGATCGCCCCGCTGCGCACGGCCAACCCGGCGTTCGTGATCTTCACGTCGGGGTCGACCGGCCGCCCCAAGGGCGTGGTGGTCGAACACCGCTCGCTCAACGTCTACCTGTCCTGGACGCGGCAGGCGTACCGGAGCGTGGCCGGCCGGGCCCTGGTGCACTCGCCGGTGTCCTTCGACCTGACCGCGACCGGCCTGTTCGCCCCGCTGACCTCCGGCGGCTGCTGCCATCTGGTCGAGCTGGACGAGACCCCGGCCTCGACCGCCGGGCTGGTCCGGCCGACCTTCGTCAAGGCCACCCCCAGCCACCTGTCGCTGCTGCTCGCGCTGCCCGAGTCGGTGTCGCCGACCGGGCAGCTGGTGCTCGGCGGCGAGTCGCTGATGGGGGAGGTGCTCGACGAGTGGCGCCGCCGCCACCCGGGCGTGACCGTGGTCAACGAGTACGGCCCGACCGAGACCACGGTCGGCTGCACCGAGTTCCGCATCGAGCCCGGCGATCCGGTGCCGGGCGGCGTGATCACCATCGGCAAGCCGATCTGGAACACGCAGATGTACGTGCTGGACGCGGCGCTGCGGCCGGTGCCGGTCGGCGTCGCCGGCGAGCTCTACATCGCCGGTGACCTGGTCACGCGGGGCTACAACCGGCGTCCCGGCCTGACCTCGGGCCGGTTCGTGGCCAACCGGTTCGGCCGGCCGGGGCAGCGGATGTACCGCTCCGGCGACCTGGCCCGGTGGACCGGCTCGGGCCGGCTGGAGTTCATCGCCCGGGTCGACGACCAGGTCAAGCTGCGCGGGTTCCGGATCGAGCTCGGCGAGGTCGAGTCCGTGCTGGGCCAGCACCCCGACGTGGTGCAGGCGGCGGCGATCGTGCGCGAGGACCAGCCCGGCGACCGGCGGCTGGTCGCCTACGTCGTCGGCGCCGCCGATGCCGGCGAGGTGCGGGCGTTCGCGGCCGAGCGGCTGCCGGAGTACATGGTGCCGGCCGCGGTCGTGTCGCTGGACGCGCTGCCGGTGACCGCCAACCGGAAACTGGACCGCAAGGCGTTGCCGGCGCCCAGCTTCGAGACCGAGACGACCAGCCGCACGCCCCGCACGCCGGCCGAGCAAGTCCTCTGTGGACTGTTCGCGGACGTGCTCGGCGTCGAACGGGTCGGTGTCGACGACAGCTTCTTCGACCTCGGCGGCCATTCGCTGCTGGCCACCAAGCTGGTCAGCAAGGTCCGCACCGCGTTCAGCGCCGAGCTGCCGCTGCGCGCGGTGTTCGAGAACCCGACGGTCGCCGGGTTGGCGCAGCGGCTGGCCGGAGCCGACCAGGCCCGCAAGGCGCTGACCGCCGGGCCGCGCCCGCGGCGGCTGCCGCTGTCGTTCGCCCAGCGCCGGCTGTGGTTCCTCAACCGGTTGGAGGGGCCGAGCGCCACCTACAACGTTCCCTTGGTGCTTCGACTGCGCGGGCGACTCGACCGGAACGCGCTGCGCGCCGCCATCGCCGACGTGGTCGGGCGACACGAGGCGCTGCGCACGGTCTTCCCCGAGGTCGACGGCGAGCCGTGCCAGCTCGTGCTGGACACGGTGCCGGAGCTGCTCACCGGTGCGGTCTCGGTCGAGGCCGCCGTTCGCCACCTGTTCGATCTCGACGCCGGCCCGCTGCTGCGCGCGACGCTGTTCGACGACGGGCCGGACGAGCACACGCTGTTGCTGCTGGTGCACCACATCGTCAGCGACGGCTGGTCGCTGGGACCGCTCAGCGCCGATCTCGCCTCCGCGTACTCGGCCCGTGTCGCCGGACACGCGCCACAGTGGACGCCGCTGCCCGTGCAGTACGCGGACTACACGCTGTGGCAGCAGGAACTGCTCGGCGGCGAGGACGAGCCGGGCAGCGCGATGCACCGGCAGCTGCAACACTGGCGCACCGCGCTCGCCGGTCTCCCGGACCTGATCGAGCTGCCGGGCGCCCGGCCCCGCCCGGCCGTGCTCAGCCACGAGGGCGACCTGGTCGAGCTCAGGATCGACGCCGATGTCCACAGTGGACTGGTCGAACTGGCGCGACGGACCGGCAGCACGGTGTTCATGGTCGTGCAGGCCGCGATCGCCACCCTGCTGACCAGGCTGGGCGCGGGCACCGACATCCCGATCGGCACCCCGGTCGCCGGCCGCACCGACGAGGCGCTGGACGACCTGGTCGGGTTTTTCGTCAACACCCTGGTGCTGCGCACCGTCACCGCCGGCGACCCGACGTTCGCCGAGCTGCTCGGCCGGGTCCGGGCGTTCGACCTCGCGGCGTACGCCTGCCAGGACGTGCCGTTCGAACGGCTCGTCGAGGTGCTCAACCCCACCCGGTCGCTCTCGCACGACCCGCTGTTCCAGGTGATGCTGGCATTCCAGAACAACGCCGAGCCGGACCTCGAACTGGCCGGCCTGGCGGTCGAGGGCGACGCGGAGAGCACCGGCGTGGCCAAGGCCGACCTGTCGTTCAACCTCCAGGAGACGCACACCGCCGACGGCCGTCCGGCCGGCATCGAAGGCACGCTCGGCTTCACCACCGACCTGTTCGAGCCGGCCACCGCCGCCGGCCTCGCGCAGCGGCTCGGCCGGGTGCTCACGGCCGTGGCCGCCGACGCGGACCAGCCGATCAGCCGGATCGACCTGCTCTCGCCGGCCGAACGGCGCCGGGTTCTGGTGGAGTGGAACGACACCGCGCCGGACGCGCCGGACGTGACACTGCCGGCGCTCATCGAGGCCCAGGCGGCGCGGACACCGGACGCGACCGCGGTGATCTTCGAGGGCCGCGAGACCAGCTATGCCGAGCTGAACGCCCGTGCGAACGGGCTGGCCCGCCGGCTGATCGCCGACGGCGTCGGGCCGGAGCGGTTCGTCGCGCTGGCCATGCCCCGATCCGACGACATGGTCGTCGCGGTGCTGGCGATCCTCAAGGCCGGCGGCGCCTACCTGCCGGTCGACCCGTCATACCCGGCGGACCGGATCGAGTTCATGCTCGGCGACGCCAGGCCGGTGCTGACGCTGACCGGTATCGACTGCGAGCCTGACGAGCGGAACCCGACCGACGCCGATCGGCTCGCGCCGCTCACTCCGGACAACGCGGCGTATGTGATCTACACGTCCGGTTCGACCGGCCGGCCCAAGGGCGTGGTCGTGCCGCAGCGTGGTGTGGTCGAGCTCGCCGCCTGGGCGGTCGCCGATCTCGGCTCCGAGGCGCTGTCCCGGGTGCTGGCCGCGACCTCGCTCAACTTCGACGTCTCGGCGTTCGAGATGTTCGCGCCGCTGTCCTGCGGCGGATCCATCGAGGTCGTCCGGGACCTGCTGGCGCTGGCCGAACGTCCGTGGCACGGCAGCCTGATCAGCGCCGTGCCGTCCGCGCTGGCCCAGGTGCTCGCGGCCGGCACGGCCGATACCCGGGCCAAGTTCGTCGTGCTCGCCGGGGAAGGGCTGTCCTTGCCGACCGCCCGCGCGATCGCCGCCGCGGTGCCCGGCGCCGTGCTGGCCAACATCTACGGCCCGACCGAGGCGACCGTCTACGCCACCGCGTGGCACGCCGAGGGCGAGATCGAGCAGGCGCCGCCGATCGGCCGGCCGATCACCGGCACCAAGTCGTACGTGCTCGACGCCTCGCTGCGGCCGGTGCCGCCGGGCGCCACCGGCGAGCTGTACCTGGCCGGATCCGGGCTGGCGCGTGGATACCTGAACCGCCCGGGGCTGACCGCGCAGCGGTTCGTCGCGGACCCGTACGGCGCGCCGGGCAGCCGCCTCTACCGCACCGGCGACCTGGTCCGCTGGTCGGCCGACGGCAACGTGGAATTCCTCGGCCGCGCCGACGACCAGGTCAAGGTGCGCGGGTTCCGGATCGAGCTGGGCGAGGTGGAAGCCGCCCTCACCAGCCATCCGGACGTGGCGCGGACGGCGGTGCTGGTCCGTGAGGACGCGCCGGGGGACAAGCGGCTGGTGGCCTACGTGGTGCCCAACGGCGACGGTGTCTCGCAGCTGCGCGAGCACCTGGCCGGGTTGCTGCCGGACTACATGGTGCCGTCGGCGTTCGTGGTGCTGGAGGCGCTGCCGCTCAACCCCAACGGCAAGCTCGACCGCCGAGCGCTGCCGGCGCCGGAGTTCAGCGTCGGCGGACGCCGGGCTCGCTCGGCGCGTGAGGAAGTCCTCTGTGGGCTGTTCGCCGAGGTGCTCGGCGTGGACCGGGTTGGTGTCGACGACGGATTCTTCGACCTGGGCGGCCACTCGCTGCTGGCGACCAGGTTGGTGAGCCGGATCAGGACCGTGCTCGGCACGGATCTCGCGGTGCGCGCCCTGTTCCAGGCGCCGACCGTGGCGCAGCTGATCGAACAGCTGGACGGCGGCGTCGGCAGCGGCGGCTATGACGTGCTGTTGCCGTTGCGCACCAAGGGCAGCCGGCCGCCGCTGTTCTGCGCCCACCCGTCGATCGGGCTGAGCTGGTGCTACTCCGGCCTGCTGCGCCATATCGAGGACCGGCCGGTCTACGGCCTGCAGGTCCGCGGTCTTGGTGGGCCGGCGCCGCTGCCCGAGACGTTGGACGACCTCGTCGCCGACTATGTCGAGCAGCTGCGGGCGGTGCAGCCGACGGGGCCGTACCACCTGCTCGGCTACTCGCTGGGCGGCAACATCGTGCACGCGATCGCCACGCGGCTGCAGGCGTCGGGAGAAGATGTCGCCCGGCTGGTCGTGCTGGACGCCAGCCCGGAACAGGTCGACCTGGACGACGACGCCGTGCTGGCCCGGCTCTACGCCGACCTCCACGACGGCGACCTGCCGGACGTGGCCACGCAGCGAGCCGCCGCGCTGGCGTTCCTGCGGGACATGGCAGTGGAGGACGCCTCGCAAACCCAGCTCGACGCCGTCGTCAACAGCATCCGGGTCACGCGGGCGTACGAACCCGTGCCGTTCAAGGGCGATGTGCTGCTGGTGACCTCGACGTCGTCGGACCCGCTCGCGCTGGCCCAGCGGTGGCAGCCCTATGTGGACGGCCGGGTCGAGCTGGCCGGGATGGCGTGCTCGCACCAGGACATGCTCGACGCCGACCAGTTGCCGGTGCTCGCGGACATCCTCGAAACACGATCGATATGGGGCCAATAAGGCCGATGGCTAGCGTCGGAGTCATGCTGGATTCGGACAGGTTCGTCGTCGAGTCGCCGTACGTGCGCCGGGCGCGGCGGTCGGACTGGAAGGTCCGGCTGGTCTGCTTCCCCCACGCCGGCGCCGGCGCCTCCAACTACGCCGACTGGCCGGCGCTGCTGCCGCCGGAGATCGAGCTGATCGCGGTGCAGCTGCCCGGCCGCGAGGACCGGATCACCGAGAAGCCGCTGACCCAGGTGTCCACCGTCGTGCGGACGGTGGGCCTGGCGCTGCGGCCGTACCTGCGAGGCTCGCTCGCCTTCTTCGGGCACAGCGGCGGCGCGCTGCTGGCGTACGAGTTGGGCCGGGCGCTGCACCAGCGCGGCGGGGCACGGCTGGCGCACCTGTTCGTGTCCAGCCAGCCCGCGCCGGACTACCCGCTGGCGGCCGAGCCGTTGCACGCCCTGCCGGACGAGCAGTTCCTGGCCGCCGTGCGGGCGCTGGGCGGCACCGACGAGTCCACCTTCGCCAACCACGACCTGATGCGCATGCTGCTGCCCGGGCTGCGGGCGGACTTCGCGTTGTGCGAGAACCACCGCTTCGCTCCGGGAGCGCCTCTCGACACGCCGATCACCGCGTTCGGCACCGAACACGACGACCGCGCGCCGGTCGACGGCCTGCACGCGTGGCGGGCGCACACCACGCGTGAGTTCGACACCCGGCTGTTCACCGGCGACCACTTCTACCTCGGCGGCGCCGCGGCCGAGGTCACGGCGGCGATCTCCGACGCCCTCCTCAGTGGCGTCCCGGTCAACTAGGAGGCCTGCACGATGTCAGAGGTGGATTCCACGCTGCTGGCCGAGTTCCGCGCCGCGGTCGAGGCGGTGCCCGGAGTCGATCGGGCGTTGCCCGTGGTGCGCCAGGAGGTTCGCAAGGCGCCCCGTCCGACGCCGAAGAAGTCCACTGTGGACGTCAAGCGGACGGAGCCGGTCGCCGGTCCGCCCGCCGAGGTCTACGGGGGAGAACTGCCGCGGGCTGCCGAGGATCCGTCGACGCTGCAGGAGGCGCTGGCCGCCGCCGCGCGACTGGCCCCGGACAAGGGCATCGTCTACATCGCCGCCGACGGCTCCGAGGACTTCCAGAGCTACCCGCGGCTGCTGGCCGACGCGCAGCGGGCGCTCACCGGGTTGCGGCGCACCGGCATCCGCCCGGGCGAGGCCGTGCTGTTCCAGTTCGCCGACAAGCGCAACTTCTACACCGCGTTCTGGGCCTGCGTTCTGGGCGGGTACGTGCCCTCCCCGGTGGCCACACCGCTGGGCTACGACCGCGAGAACGCGGTGACCAGGAAACTGCGCAGCAGCTGGGAACTGCTCGACCGGCCGCTGATCGTGACCGACGAGCGGCTGACCTCGGCCGTGCGTGGGCTGTCGGTGCTGTGGGACGTGGAAGACCTGCGGGTGGAACCGCTGGAGGCGCTGGCCTCGGGAGCGGAGTCCACCGACTGGCACCCCGCCCGGCCGGACGATCCGGCCGTGCACGTGCTGACCTCCGGCAGCACCGGCATCCCCAAGTGCGTGCGGCACGCGCACCGCTCGATGCTGGACCGGACCAAGGGCGCGGCCCTGCTCAACGGGTTCACCTCCGACGACGTCTCGCTGAGCTGGATGCCTTCGGACCACGTCGGCGGTGTCATCGCCTACAACGTGGGCAACGTGGTGCTGCGCCACCAGCACGTGAACGCCGAGATCGAGGCGTTCCTGGCCGACCCGCCGGTCTGGCTGGACTGGGTGCACCGGCACCGGGTGACCAACACCTGGGCCCCCAACTTCGCGTTCTCCCTGGTGGCCGAGCGCGTCACCGAGATCGCCGGGCGGGACTGGGACCTCAGCTGCCTGCGGCACATCTGCAGCGGCGGCGAGGCGGTGGTCAGCCGCACGGTGCACCGGTTCCTGGAGCTGCTGACCCCGTTCGGCCTGCCGGCGACCGCGGTGCAGCCCAGCTTCGGCATGTCCGAGGTGTCGGCCGGGGTCACCTACTCGGCGCTGTCGGCCGCGGACGACACGGTCGGCACCCTGTGCGTGGACAAGGCGACGCTGTCCGGGGGACTGCGCTTCGCCCGCCCCGGCGATCCGGACACGATCACCTTCACCGACCTCGGCCCGCCGCTGCCCGGCGTGCGGCTGCGGATTGTGGACGACTCGTCCACCGTGCTGCCCGAGGACCACATCGGACGGTTGCAGATCAGCGGCGCCACGGTGATGACCGGCTACCACCGCAACCCGGAGGCCAACGCGGCGTCGTTCACCGCCGACGGTTGGTTCACCACCGGCGACCTGGGATTCCTGCACGATGGCCGGCTCACCCTGACCGGCCGGGAGAACGACCTGATCATCATCCAGGGCGCCAACTACCTCAGCTACGACATCGAGTCGATCGTCGAGCAGGTCGAGGGCACGGAGGTCACGTTCGCGGCCGCCTGCGCGTACAGCGAGCCGGGCACCGAGACCGACAAGCTGCTGGTGTTCTTCGTGCCCACCTCGGAGTGGATCTCCGACCAGCGCGACACGGTCGAGCGGATCCGGGCGAAGCTGGCCCGGGAGATCGGCCTGCAGCCCGACCACGTGATCCCGGTCGACCGCGCGGAGTTCCCGAAGACCACCAGCGGCAAGATCCAGCGCACGCCGCTGCTGGCCGACTTCCGCAACGGCCGTTTCGACGACGTGCTGCGGGAACTGGAGGACGGCCAGGAGCCCGACGGCGCGCTGCCGGACTGGTTCTTCGCCAAGGCGTGGCTGCCCGAGCCGGTCGAACCGGTGTCCGAGGCGCCGACCGGCGCCTGGCTGCTGACCGCCGACAGCGCGGGTCTCGCGGACGAGCTCCGGGCTGTGCTGCCCGATCTCGTGGTGGGGCGGTCTGCCGACGGTCCGGTCGCCGGCGTGATCCACGTAGTCGAGGGTTCCTCGGCTCGGGACGTGGTCTTCCCGGTTCTGGAGACGCTGCAAGGCCAACCGGGTCCAATCGTGTTGGTGCTCACCGAGAACGGCGTGTGGGCCGAGCCGGGGGACCGTGTCGATGTCGCCAAGGCCGCGCTGCCCGGCTTGATCCGCACCGCGGTGGCCGAGCGGACGGTTCCGTTGCTGCGCATGATCGACGCCGCTCGCGAGCACTGGGCGAGCGCGGTGGCGGCGGAACTGCGTGCGCCGGCCGGCGCCGATTTGGTGGCCTATCGCGACGGCCGACGGCTGGTGCCCAGGCTGCGACCGGTTCGCCCCGAGCCGGAGCTGCCGTCGGCGCTGGTCGCGGGGGGCACGTACCTGATCACCGGTGGCCTCGGCGGCCTCGGGCACGAGGTGTCCCAGTACCTGCTGGCCGCCTATCAGGTCAGGCTGCTGCTGATCGGCCGCTCGCCGGCCGGCGAGAAGCTGGCCGACCTGCGTGAACTCGGCGACGTCGACTACCGCCAGGTGGACGTCTCGGACGGCGACGCGCTGCGGGCCGTGGTGGCTGAGGCCGAGCTGCGCTGGGGCCGCAGGCTCGATGGCGTGCTGCATCTGGCCGGCTCGGACATGTCCGCCCACGGCAGCCGACTCGAACAGCACACCGTCGCCCGCGAGTCGACCGCCGCGTTCGACGAGGTCTACCGGCCCAAG
The DNA here is from genome assembly GCF_040682195.1 of Kutzneria sp. NPDC051319. Taxonomy (NCBI): domain Bacteria; kingdom Bacillati; phylum Actinomycetota; class Actinomycetes; order Pseudonocardiales; family Pseudonocardiaceae; genus Kutzneria; species Kutzneria sp. NPDC051319. Next base: position 82,032 of record NZ_JBFBAM010000032.1, read on the forward strand.
GTGGACGGCACGCTCGCGCTCGCCGACCTGCTCGAGGACCGCCCGGACACGCTGCTGGTGCTGTTCTCCTCGGTCAACGGGGACTTCGGCGGCAGCTCGTTCGGCGCCTACTCCTCGGCCAACAGCTTCCTCAACGGGTTCGCCGACCACTGGGGCCGCGAACGCGGCCGACCGGTGTGCAGCCTGGCGTGGAGCATGTGGACCGACGTCGGCATGAACCAGGGCGCGATGGCCGCCGCCGCGAGGTCCAGGGGCTTCCTCGGCATCGACGCCTCGACGGGACTCGAGTCCCTGCTGGCCGCCCTGCCGCTCGGGCATCCGCACCTGCTGATCGGCTTGGACGGCCGCAACGACAACGTGATCCGGGAACTCGCGCCCGGCCAGCTCCGGGGCGCGGAAGTCGTCGTCGCGTACACCGCGGACCCGGCCGTCACCCCCGAGCGGCTCCGCACCGAGCTGGCTGCCGCCGCCGGCCGGCTGCCGCTGCCGGTGCGGTTCCTCGCGATGCCGGCGATTCCCGACGATCCGGCCGAGGTGCTGGCGGCCGCGCTGGCCGCGGCGCCCCGCCGGGGACGGCCCTTCGTCGCCCCGGCCACCGACCTGGAACGGCGGCTGGCCGCGGTGTGGAGCGAGGTGCTCGGACGGACCGAGATCGGCCGGGACGACCTCTTCTTCGACCTGGGCGGCAGTTCGCTGCGCGCCACCCAGCTGGTGGCCCGGATCAACGCCGCGCTGGACGGCCAGCTGTTCGCGCACCAGCTCTACGAGAACCCAACGGTCGGCCAGCTGGCCGAGGTGTTGGCCAAGCAGGAAAGGAATGCCACACCGTGACCAATCCCTTCGAGGACGCCGACGGGCGATACCTCGCGCTCGTCAACGACGAGGGCCAGTACTCGCTGTGGCCCGCCTTCGTGGAGGTGCCGGCCGGCTGGACCGTCGCCCGTGAAGAGGGCACTCGCCAGGAGTGCTTGGACCACATCGAGCAGAACTGGACCGACATGCGGCCGCTGAGCCTGGTCCGCGAGATGGACGGGACGCCGGCATGAGGAAGGCTCTTACCGCCGGATTGTCCGCGCTCGCCCTGCTGACGCTGGGCAGCGGCGTGGCCACGGCCGCCGGCAACCCGACCTGGACCGTGCCGGCGTTCGAGAACGTGACCGGTGGCGGCACCTACTGGCTGACCACGGAACAGAACCCCGACGCCACGCCCGGCGTCAAGGAGACGGTCCTCCACCTCCGCGGCTCGCTGGTGAGCACGGCCGGCAGCGGCTGCCGGTTCCTGTTCATGCAGAACCGCTTCATCGTCCAGGATGTGCGTCCCGCCCAGGCGATGTCGCCGCAGATCTGCGGCTCGGCCACCCACACCGTGACGATCGACCACTGGATCTTCGCCGACGGCATCATGCCGATCACCGTCCAGATCTGCGACGGGGACGTCTACCACTGTGGCGCGGCGAGCCAGCTCGCCTACTAGCGGGAAAAGTCTTCGATAACGATCCAAAACAACGGGCGGATAGCGTCGTGGGGAGACCGGTGGAAAGGGGACAGGCGTGACATCGTCAGGTGACAGCCGCGAGTTCTGGCGCGGTGTGGTGACCGCCGGCGGGTATGCGGCGATTCCCCGTTGGTCCGAACAGGACGGTCGCGGCGTCGCGGAGCACGTCCTGGACGTGCCGGCGGAGACCGCCGCGGCGGTGCGCGGCCTCGCCGGCGAGCTGTCGGTGCCGGTCTTCGCCGTGCTGCTCGCCGCGCACGCCAAGGTGATCGCCGCGCTGACCGGCGAGACCGAGGTGGTCACCGGGATCCTGCGCTCGTTGCCCTGTCGGATCACGGTTTCCGACGGAACCTGGCGAGACCTCGTGGCGAGCGCGGCTCGGATCGGCGCGCTCGTCGAGCAGCACGGCGCGTACGACGTCGAGGCGTTGCGCCGCGAACTCGGCCTCACGACGGCGGCCTTCGAGACCGCCCTGGGCGGCGACCTCACGCCGGACGTCGTGCTGTCGGTCTCCGTCGACGACGACATCACCCGGCTGCGGCTGAACTACCGCACCGATGTCGTCGACACCGAGTTCGCGGCCAGGGTCGCCGGCTACCACCTGACCGCGCTGCGACTGCCGACCGCGGGCCCGGACGAGGCCCACCACCGCCAGAGCCTGTTGTCCTGGCAGGAAAGGAAGTTCCAGATCGACGGCCTGGCCGGCCCGGTCCGGGACCTGCCCGACGCGCGCTTCCACGAGCTGTTCGAGCGCCAGGTGCGGCAGACACCGGGCGCGGTGGCCGCGATGCACGGCGACCGGACCTGGACCTACGCCGAGCTGAACCGGCGAGCCAACCGGATCGGCCGAGCCCTGCTGGCCAGGGGAGTGGGCCGCGAGGACGTCGTCGCCGTGGTCACCGAGCGCAACCTCGACTGGATGGCCTCGGTCATCGCGATTTTCAAGGCAGGGGCCTGCTATCTGCCGATCGAGCCGCACTTCCCGGCCGACCGCGTCGCCGTCACCGTCTCCCGCAGCGGCTGCCGCCTGGTGCTCACCGAGGCCGGCAGCTCCGCGTCCGTGGACCAGGCGCTGACGCTGCTGCCCGACGCCGTGCGGGTCGAGGTCGCCGAGATCTACGCCGAGGCGCACGAGGACACCGACCTGGGCGTGCGGGTCGAGGCCGACCAGCTCGCCTACATCTACTTCACCTCCGGCTCCACCGGCCAGCCCAAGGGCGCCATGTGCGAGCACGCGGGCATGCTCAACCACCTGCTGGCCAAGATCGAGGACCTGGAGATCGGGCCGGACCAGGTGGTCGCGCAGACCGCGCCGCAGTGCTTCGACATCTCGCTGTGGCAGCTGGTCTCCGCGCTGCTGGTCGGCGGCCGCACGCTGATCGTCGAGCAGGAGGTCATCCTCGACGTCGAGCGGTTCGTGGACCGGATCGACGACGTCGGCGTCACCGTCATGCAGCTGGTGCCGTCCTACCTCGAGGTCGTGCTGTCCTATCTGGAGCAGCGGCCCCGCGAGCTGCCGCGGCTGAGGTACGTGTCGGCCACCGGCGAGGCGCTGAAGAAGGAGCTGGTGCAGCGCTGGTTCGCCAGCAAGCCGGACGTCCGGCTGGTCAACGCCTACGGGCTGACCGAGACCTCCGACGACACCAACCACGAGGTCATGGACCGGGTGCCGGACCGGGACCGGGTGCCGCTCGGCCCGGCCGTGCGCAATGTGCGGGTGCTGGTCGTGGACGACAACCTCGAACCGGTGCCGCTCGGCGCTCCCGGCGAGATCGTCTTCTCCGGCGTGTGCGTGGGCCGCGGTTACGTCAACGATCCCGAGCGCACCGCCGCCGCGTTCCGCCGGCACAACGGCGAGCGGATCTACCGTGCCGGCGACTTCGGCCGCTGGCTGCCCGAGGGCAAGCTGGAGTTCCTCGGCCGCCGGGACGCCCAGGTGAAGATCCGGGGCTTCCGGATCGAGATCGGCGAGATCGAGAACCAGCTGCTGCGCGTGCCCGGCGTGCGGGACGGCGCGGTCGTGGTGACCGAGAACGCCGGCGGCGCCAAGCAACTGGTCGCGTTCTACGCGGCGGACGAGCCGCTGCCGGTGGAACTGCTGCGCGGCACACTGGCCAAGGCGTTGCCGGAGTACATGGTGCCCGGAGTCGCGCACTGGCGGCAGTCGCTGCCGCTGACCGCGAACAGCAAGATCGACAAGAAGGCGCTGACCGCGCTCGCCGCGGAACTGGAGCAGGCCGTCGACAGCGGCGACCACCGGGCGCCGCGGACCGAGACCGAACGGCGGCTGGCCGCCGCCTGGGCCGAGGTGCTGGGCGTGCCGGTCGACCAGATCGGCCGCGACGACCACTTCTTCGACCGGGGAGGCACCTCGCTGTCGGCGGTGCGGTTGGCGATCAGGCTGGACCGGGCCGTGTCGCTCAAGGACCTCGTCGGCGCTCCGCTGCTGTCCGACCTCGCCGACGTCATCGACGGACGGGTGCGGCAGAACACCGGCCTGCTGCACGAGCTCGGCAAGGTCGATCGTCCGGTCGCCACGCTGGTGTGCTTCCCCTACGCCGCCGGCAACGCGGTGAACTACCAGCCGATGGCCCGCGAACTGCGCGCCGCCGGTATCGCGGTGTACGCCGTCGAGCTGCCCGGCCACGACGTCACCAAGGACGGCGAGCCCTTCGTCGGCATCGACCAGGTCACCGACCGGATCGCCGCCGAGATCCGCCGGCGCGGGCTGACGTCGGTGCAGCTGTGGGGCCACTCGTCGGGCACGGCATTCGCCGTCGAGACCGCTCGCAAGCTCGGCGCCGACGTGCGGCGGGTGTTCGTGGCGGCGCAACAGCCGGGCGACAAGGCCGAGCGGGAGCAGTGGATCGAGGCGCTCCATCGGCGCACCGACGCCGAGTTGGCCGCCGGGCTGAGCACCGACAACGGCTACGCCGGGTTGAGTGAGCTGGACAGCCGGCAGGCGCGGCGGGTCGGCGCCGCCTACCGGCAGGACTGCCTGGACGCGAGTCACTTCTTCCTGCGCGCGCTGACCGACCCGGACTCGGTGCGGCTGGACTGCCCGGTGACGGTGGTGCTCGCCGCGCACGACTCGAGCACGCCGGACGTCGAACAGGCGCGGCAGCAGTGGTCGCAGCTGGCCGCCGACGTCGAGGTGCACCAGCTGCCCGAGGGCGGCCACCACTTCCCGCGCACCCATCCGGACCTGGCGGCCGAGGCGGTCGCCCGACACGCGGCACTGACCCCGCACCCCTGACGAGCAGAGAGAGGCACTGATCATGGACATCGCCGTGGAGGACGGCAGGCCCGCGATCGTGCGGGCCACCAGTGGGCACGCCGCCGACTGGGCCGCCGAGCACCGCGAGCCGCTGCTGGCCGCGGTGGCCGAGCACGGCGCGGTGCTGGTGCGCGGTCTCGGCCTGCGTGACGCCGACCAGGTGGGCGCGGTGTACCGGAACCTGGCCGACACGCTGATGGCGGAGAAGGAGGCGTTCGCGCCCCGGTGGACCTACTCCGACGGGGTGTACTCCTCCTCGAAGTGGCCGCCCAACCAGCCGATGTGCATGCATCACGAGCTGAGCTACGCCACCGAGTTCCCGGGCACGATGCTGTTCGCCTGCCTGAGCGCGCCCACCAGCGGCGGCGCCACCGCGGTCGCCGACGCCGCCGCGGTGCTGGCCGGCCTGCCACAGGACCTGGTCGACCGGTTCGCCGCCGTGGGCTGGACGCTGACCCGCAGCTACAACGACGAGGTCGGCGTCCCGTGGTCGGAGGCGTTCGGCACGCAGGACCGCGCCGCCGTCGAGTTGTACTGCCGGCGCAACGGGATCAGCTTCGACTGGCAGCCCGACAACGGCTTGCGCACTTCGCAGCTGCGGTCCTCGGTGATCACCCACCCGGTCGGCGGGCAGCGGGTCTGGTTCAACCAGATCGCCTTCCTCAACGAGTGGACGATGGCCCCGGAGGTGCGCGAGTACCTGGTCGCCGTCTACGGCCAGGAGGCGCTGCCGTTCAACACGCGGCTGGGCGACGGCGAGCCGATCGGCGAGGACGTCGTGCAGCTGATCAACAAGGTGTACGACGCCAACACGCTGCGGGAGCCGTGGCAGCCCGGCGACCTGATGCTGGTGGACAACATCCGGATGGCGCACAGCCGGGAGCCCTACGAGGGACCGCGCGAGATCGTCGTCGGCATGGCCGATCCGGTCGCGCTGACGGCGTGCGCCCCCACCGTCACCCCTGAGATCCAGGAGTCATGAATGCCTGACACGGCACCGTCGTTCGCGGTGATCTCCGGCGCCCAGGTGCACCGGGCGCTGGACGGCAACCACAAGCAGGTCGTCGAGCTGGTCGAGGCGGCCTACCGGCTGCACGGCGACGGCGACTCGGTCAACCCGCCGTCGTACTTCCTGCGCTTCCCGGACCGGCCCAGCTCCCGGATCATCGCGCTGCCCGCCTCCATCGGCGGCGAGATCGGCGTGGACGGGATCAAGTGGATCTCCAGCTTCCCGGAGAACGTGGCGGCCGGCATCCCGCGCGCCTCGGCGGTGCTGATCCTCAACGACCACGACACCGGCTACCCGTTCGCCTGCCTGGAGAGCTCCATCATCAGCGCGACCCGGACGGCGGCCTCGGCCGCGCTGGCCGCGGACTGGCTGACCAGGGACCGGGGCCGGCCGGGACGGGTCGGCTTCATCGGCACCGGGCTGATCGCGCGCTACATCCACGAGTACCTGGCCGGCACCGGCTGGAGCTTCGACGAGATCGGCGTGCACGACCTGTCCGCCGAGCACGCGGCCGGCTTCAGCGGCGCGCTGGAGCGCTCCGGTTCGACCGCGCGAATCACAGTGCACGACACGGCGGAGAGCCTGATCCGGTCCAGCGACGTCGTGGTGTTCGCGACCGTCGCCGGCGAGCCCTACGTGCACGACGCGGACTGGTTCTCGCACAACCCCCTGGTGCTGCACGTGTCCCTGCGCGACCTCGCGCCCGAGGTGCTGCTGGGCGCGGTCAACCTCGTCGACGACGTCGACCACTGCCTGAAGGCCAACACCTCGCCGCACCTGGTCGAGCAGCGGGTCGGCAACCGCGAGTTCCTGCTCGGGACGCTGGCCGACGTGATGACCGGCCGGGTCGAGGTGCCCGCCGACCGCCCGGTGATCTTCTCGCCGTTCGGTCTCGGCGTGCTCGACCTCGCGGTCGGCAAGTTCGTCTACGACCAGGTGCGGCGCGGCGGCGAGCTGGCCGTCGTCGAGGACTTCTTCCACGAGCTGCGCCGCTACGGCTGACGGCTCGGCCAGCCAGTTCCCGCCCCAACCGGCCGACGGGTGCGCCCCGCCGGTCATCCGATTCCGCTCACCGGCACGTCTGGCGCACCCGGTGGACAGAGAGGCGCACGGCGTGCCGATCATCACCACCCCGCACGAGTACAACGAAGAAGAGCTCTACATCGACCTGCGCCCGATCTTCGGGCAGTCGCTGTACCTCAAGTGCGAGGCCTTCAACTTCGCCGGCTCGATCAAGCTCAAGGCCGCCGCCGAGATGGTCGCGGCGGCCGAGCGGGACGGCCTGCTCCGGCCGGGCTCGACGCTGGTCGAGTCCTCCTCGGGCAATCTCGGCGTGGCGTTGAGCATGCTCGCCGCCAGCCGGGGCTACGGCTTCGTCTGCGTCACCGACTCGCGCTGCAACCTGTCGACCCGGCGATTGATGGAATCGCTGGGCGCACAGGTGCACGTGGTCACCGAGCCGGACGCGGACGGCGGGTTCCTCGGCGCGCGGATCGCCTACGTGCGGGCGTTGTGCGCGGCCGACAACAAGTACCTGTGGCTCAACCAGTACGCCAATCCGAACAACTGGAAGGCGCACTTCCGCCGCACGGCGCCCGCGATCGCCCGCCAGTTCCCGAGCCTGGACGTGTTGTTCGTCGGCGCCGGCACGACCGGGACCCTGATGGGCTGCGCGCGCTTCTTCCGGGAATGGCGGCGGCCGGTGCGCGTGGTGGCGATCGACAGCGTCGGCTCCGTGACCTTCGGCGGACCGCCCAGCCGCCGGATGATTCCCGGCCTGGGCACCAGTGTTCGTCCGCAGCTGCTCGACGAGTCCTTTGTGGACGAGGTCGTGCACGTGCCCGAGGTGGACACCGTGCGGGCCTGCCACCAGCTGGCCCGGCGGGGTTTCGTGTTCGGCGGCTCGACCGGGACGGTGGTCAGCGGGGCGACCAGGTGGCTGGCCGAGCACGACGCCGGCCCCGAGGTCACCGCCGTGACCATCGCGCCGGACCTGGGGGAGCGCTACCTCGACACCGTGTACCAGAGCAACTGGCTCAACGACCTCTACGGCGCCGAGGAGAACCTGCTCTCCGGCACTCGGTGAACGAGATTCTCTTCCGCTTGAACGGGGTTGCGTCGCGGTGACGCAACCCCGTTTCGCGTCAGCGCACGCCGGCGGGCACCCGCAGCTGCGCCCGGCTCAGCGCGTCCAGCAGGATGTCGTTCTCCTCCGGCGCGCCGACCGTGGCCCGCAGGCCGTGCGGGAAGGTGCGCACGATCACGCCGTTGTCCTCGCAGACCTGTCCGTAGCGGACACTGCGCTCACCCAGCGGCAGATAGACGAAGTTCGCCTCCGGGTGGGGAAAGCTCAGCCCCAGCTCGGTCAGCCGCCGTACGATCCTGGCCCGCTCACCGACGATCTCGGCGATGCGCCGCTCCACCTGTCGCTGCGCTTCCGGCTGCACGGCGGCGATCGCGGCGGCCTGCGCCATGGACGTCACCGAGAACGGCGTGATCACCTTGCCGAGCGCCTGCGCGATGGCCGGCGTGGTGACCGAGAACCCGACGCGAATGCCGGCCAGGCCGTACGCCTTGCTGAAGGTGCGCAGCACGGCCAGGTTGTCGTACTCCCGGGCCAGCTCGAGGCCGTTCGGGACGGAAGGGTCGGTGACGAATTGTCCGTACGCCTCGTCCAGCACGACGAACACGTCGTCCGGCGTCCGGTCGAGGAAGGCGCGCAGCTCCCGCTCGCCGAGCACGGTGCCGGTTGGGTTGTTGGGATTGCAGATCACCACCATGCGGGTGCGCGGCGTGATCGCGGCCGAGATCGCGTCCAGGTCGTAGGCGTGCTCGCGCAGCGGCACCTCGACCGGCCGGCCGCCGACGATCGTGGCCACGGTCGCGTACTCCTCGAACGTCGGCGAGCAGAACACCACCTCGTCGCCGCTGTCCACGGTGACCTCGGCGAGGTGCCGGAACAGCGCGAACGAGCCCGCGCCGATGCTGACGCGCTCCTGTTCCACGCCGAGCCAGTTCGCGATCGCCGGCAGCACCTCGGCGCACATCATGTCCGGATACCGGTTGGCCTCCGCGGCCGCGCGCGCGATCGCTTCGGCCACCGTCGGCAGCGGGGCGTACGGCCCTTCGTTGAAGGCCAGGTTGACCGCACGGGCGACGCCGCTCTCGAGCAACTCGGGCGGCCTGCGGCTGGGGCGGTAGGACTTCAGGTCCGCCAGCGCGGTTCGGATCTCGACGGGCATTCCAACTCCTTGTGTGGCTCGCACCACCGAACGAGTTGTGGCCCTCCGGTGGGCACCCTTGGCAGGTCCAGCCTAGGAGCGGCCCTTTTCACCCCGCTATCACAACGATTTTCGGGCGGCGGGCCGATCCCCGGCGGTCGGTCCACGGCGTGCAGGTGTGGCCAGAGCCAGCCGGAACGGACCAGCGCGGGCCTGCCGCCGGGCGAGACCGGCAGCTCGCCCGCCGGGGGGTTGCCGAGTTCGCCGGCACGGGTTGACCCGATTCCGCGGACAGGGTCGATATGTGGTCATGCTGCGGCAGACTGAGGAAAGTGCGCCCGGGTGGCTTCGTAGGCGGCTGAGCTGAGGTAGCCCAGGCTCGAATGGCGCCGACGGGTATTGTACCAGCCCTCGATATATTCGAAGATTGCCTTGTGCGCCTTGGCTTTGGTGGGCCAGGGCTGCTGGTCGAGCATCTCGGCCTTGATCGTGGCGAAGAACGACTCGGCCACTGCGTTGTCCAGCACTGCCCCTTGCGGCCAACCGAGAGTCGGACCCCGGTCTCGGGTGGCCACACGGGCGTACTGGGCGGACGTGTATTGGCAGCCCTGTCGGAGTGGAAGATCACCCCACGGTCGGGTCGGCGCCCGGTGACGGCGTTGCGCAGGGCCTGTTCGACCAGTCGGTGCGTAGATGATCGGCGGTGGCCCAGCCGGCGACGCGACGGGATTGGGGGCGGCACGAGCGGGTCGATCGGGCGGTCGGTCATTGCCGGCTTACCGCCATGGGCCACGGGCCGGGCCGCGTGCGACGATGCCGGCGAACGCCGGCAAAGGGAGCGCGACGCCGCGAAAGAACACGCCACCACGCACAATGGGTGTCGGAAGAGGACACGACAAAACGCCCGTACCGAATGAATTGGGACGGGCGATTCGACCTATTTGTGCGAGATCATGCCAAATTGTGTTTTCTCTGCGGAAGCTGCTCTCTCCTGTAAAAACAGGAAACCTGTGTCCGAGGACGATCTTGCTCTCTATCCCTACGACTGTCCATTGAGTGATGACTCAGAGGGCGTGTCCTGGTCGTCCCTTGAACGGCGAAGGGTGGGACGGGTCGGTGCGACAGCTCGTACGGCCCTCCCTACCTCGGTAGACAGGCCGATCGGCGAGGGTGGGACGGGCGCAAGCACTCCCGTCCCACCCTCGTGTTTCTGCCCAGCATGGGCCTGGTGAGGATTGGTCGCTGATGGGACGGGACGGCGAGGTCGCGGTGGAGGCTGTCCGCCGCCGCGCCACCACTATGACTATCGTCTTCTTTGCCGGGATGATCGAGACCTGAAAGTAACTAAGCCATCGGGCAAGTGTGGCTGCTAAACAAGCTGGTCAGCCGGGCGAAGGCGAGAGAGTCGGTGAAAACGGCCGTCGTTGAAATCACCGTCGCGACCGCCTGAATCGTACTTTGCGTGGCATGCGTAACAAGCATCGCGCATGGTCTACAGATGTTAGGGTGTTTGGACGTCCGAACGCTAGCATGCCGATGAGAGTGCGCGCACGAGATGGCCAACTCTCATCTGAGCGTTCAGTCGAGTTGTGCCAACCTAGGCCCTGCCGGTGAGGGCAGCGACGTCTGTGACCGCCAGTTGTTCCGGCCATATGGAACAAGTGATGCGGGTTGGATGGTCGGCTATGCACAGAACAAGACGAGGAGCCAAGTCACAGATCGATATCATTTTTCCCGTGTTTCGAATAACGTGTAACGTTGACGCGCGAGGGCCGATGTTCGGGAAACATCATTTCCGTAACCGATGAATAGATCTAAAATCGAAGTCTGACAGGGAATGCTATGAATAGGGTATGGCGAATTGCGGCACTGGTGCCAATGCGCAAGCATATTCCGATGGGCGACAATGGGTCGTGGCCAGAAAAACTGCAACCGATCGGACGATTTCCTGTAGGCGGCGCACTATTTGGGGAGCATAGATTTGTCTCCTCGGTGTGGCCTGACGCGGCACCGCCCGGCGAGGATTGGTTTATGCAGGAGGCCGGCGCGCTTATATTTTGGTCAAGCGCGGAGGATGCACACAAAGCTGTCGCGCAGGTAGAAGTGTACTTGGACTACATCCTGGACTTTCTTTCCTTTCAGATTCAACAACCCGTCAAGATTGTCCAGCTGGACGTGGTAGATCTGACTCCACCGGTACGAGTTGGTGAAATGCGAGATTATATTTCGTATCCGTATCCTCTTGGATATATGCCACCGAAACTGGTTGGCTCGGTACACATGGGAACGTATCAAACAGTATTGTATCCGCAAATCCCAAGCTCGTACGTGAAGCTAGAGAAGCATGTGCAGCGCGCGGTCGATTGGTATGTGAAGAGTTTGCACGCGACTACTGATGCTGACGCATTTATACTTCTGTGGATCTCACTTGAAGTACTGGCCGATTTGATGGGCGAGAAGGTTGCGGAGGCCACACGATTGCGCTGCGGTCACGAGATAGAGAAATGTCCCGAATGTAGAAAGCAAACGGCTAGTCACAGGCAAGGGGAAACTCTGCGTGCGTTTCTGAAGTCTTTCGGGATCGCGGAGGATGACGTGATTGCGCTTTGGCGGTTGAGGCAGATCGTTCACGGTGCCTTCCGGTTTGACGCGGATGGTGTTAACAATCTCGCTGCCCGTGTGCAAGTGCTTCGTGCGATCGTAATGGCCGCTCTCAAGCTGGCGCTTGGCGTGAGGCCCGATCAACCACCTCTGGTTGGTTTCGGCGGCCCTGCAATTACGCCGATGGTAGGGATTGGTGGAAATAAACAAATTACAGAGTGGGATGTTTGCTTCGAAGACCGCTCGCCGGTGCGCGTTGCCTACTCCGACCGGTGACTGCTATTTTAGGGTCAGGAGAAGTCCGTGTCTCACGGCGTCGAGGGAGGGCAGGCAGGTGGCCGATAGCGGCACCATCGAGCTGGACATCCTGGGCAATGAACTTGCCCAGTTGGGCGATATGAACGCCTGTGTCACGGCCGTGATACAACGAGTCGGGGCAGACTGGGAAGTACTGCATATGTCGGTACTTGCGGGATATGTATCTGAGAGCTGGAAGGATCGGATATGGCAATACGAAGAACTTGCATTCGTGGCGTGTCGAATTCCTGTATCTGCCCTGTCTGTTTTGGGTAGCAGTGAGACTTCGGATGTCGCAGGTAATGTCGAAGATGGCGAAGATCGTGAGGAAGTCCCACAACCCGACATTCGAGAGGTAGTTCTTGGGTCGATAGTTGCAAGGTTGCCGAAGATGCGCGGGCCAGCAAATTGGAGGCGAGAGGCGAGTCATTCCCGCCTAGACCGCGTACCGCTCCCGCGACCCGCGGTTGTATTTTCTGTGTCCGCTAAGGATGGCAATCGAGCGCTTCCGTGGGGTATTCTTGCTGCAATCGGCTGCCCTTCGTTTCCTTCGCCCCATAACGCCTGGCGCGCCTTCGAAAAAGGAGACTTTTCACTAGGGGGCGAAGCTAATTTTCCGAATGATCTCGTGTCAATCAGGCTTGCGGAGAATGATGGTTGGATCGGAGACGTGCGCGTGTCGGCAACCCACCTTGTTGTCGAGGTAAAGGGTTACAATCTTACTGGGTGCGAGCTTGAAGTATATAGCGCTAGCGGAGTTAAACATCATCCGGTAGATGGTCCAACCACGTTTCGGCTTGCGCTCGATGGCGGACTTCCTGACGATTCTTGGTTGTGGTTGAAGCGCGAAACAAAGTGGCTCGACTACAGGTCGATCTCTCCGCAGTCATCGTGGACTGGCGACTTGGCTGTCTCCGGGGTCTACTTCGATGAGTCGATTGACGAGGTGACAAAAATCGAGGCTCTTTTGAGCGTTGGCGAAGGGCCGACCGTCGAGTATAAGGAGAAGCTGATTAAGTCGGCCGACGATCGTCGAAACCTTAAGACGATCCCCGCGTTCGCTAATGAGAATGGCGGTACAATCGTATTTGGTATGCATCAGGACGAACTTACCCGCGTCGGCGTCGAGGACGGAGATCGGATTAAGCAGCGCGATCAGCTCGTCAATCTAATTCGCGCAGCTGTTGAGCCGATGCCGCAAGTTAATGTGAATCACTACGTTGTAGATGGCATATCGTTTCTTGTTGCCGAAGTTGCGCCGGGTCAGAGTCCTCCCTATGGTCTGATAACCGCTGGTAGTGCACGTGACAAGCCGGAGTACTATGTGAGGCGTGGTGCTAGTACGTATTTGGCGCGTCCCGCCGACCTTCGTGAGATTGTATTGGCACGGTCGCAGAACGCAAATAGTGTCTGAGCGTCGGCATCTGGCGTAGGCTTCGCCCGCTGGTATTGCCGATTTCGTGCTGGCTTAGGTGTCTCGACCGCGTTCGGTGACGGCAGTGCGCTAAGGCTTAGGCGCTAAGGCAAGGGGCCGCCGCTTGTCGATAGCGGTCGTTGATAACCTGCTCTGCGTCAACGTCCTGTTACCAAGTTGGAAGAACTTTTCCTTCGATTACATTGGCTATTTTCTCGATGCGAGCTCTGGCTGACGTGGATTTCTTTTGAGCCATGCTTCTCACTGTCATACCGTAGGCGTGAACTCCAGAGTTAATCAACTCGGAGATTCGATCCTGACGTTGGCGGTCCGATTGCGTAGCTATTTCCAGCATGGCAATTGCTTCAAGCTCAATTTCTGGGGCTGGGCCCATTTTCAGCCCCGCATTGAGTGCTGCAACTGCGTCATTAGATTGACGGTTTACCCAGAGCGCGGCGGCGAGATTTATCAAGGTATTCGGGTTGCCCGGCTGTAGAGAGGCCGCCCTTGATAGATTTCTTATTGCAAGGTGCGGTCGCCTGCATATGAGGAGAGCGAGGCCGAAGTTTCCGATTATGTGTGCATTGTTTCGGTCTCGTTTTAGAAGTCTTCTGTAGTAGTAGATCGATGCGCGGGCGTCGCCTATTAGCAACAGCAAATCAGCCGACTCTCGCAGCGCTTCAATGTTGCTAGGGTCTAGTACCGCAGCTCTTTGCGCGTAGTTCAATGCGACGTTCAAGTCTGCGGTTTGATTTCGCGCTGACCGCCCGGCGAGGATAAGAACATTGGGGTCAAGAGGGGCGGACGTTTCGGCTTCGGCTATTAGTAAGTTGCCTCGTGCGTTTTCGCCTAGTTGACGGGCGAGAAATTCTCCAAGGCGAGCCTTAGCTAAAGGGTAACTAGTGTCTGTGGCTGCTTGCTCGTGCAGGCGGAGTGCGCGAGGAACATCCCCAAGAGCAACGTCATAAAATTGTGCAAAGCTTGATGATATCCATGACGGGACATCTGGGGCTGTCTTGGCTATCGCCTCGGAGTAGCGCGCCTCTGCGGCTTCAAGATTTTTCTTGTTTATCCAAAGTTGTTGAGCCAGGTTTGCGATAGGTGTCACAAAATTGGGTGACAGTTCTATCGCTTTTTCGTACGCCGATATCGCTTCGTCAAACTTTCCCTCCCTTGCGAGTTGTGCGCCATAATTGTTCCACAATTCAGCGTTCTTGGGATCCCTTTTTAACTGTTGGCGAATTTGTCCTGGTGATGTGATCGATCTGGCCATCGTGACGCCGACGAGTCGCAGCGGAGCTCTTTCGCCGAGCGCGTTTACGGCTGGCACTATTTGGAGGCCGTGCGCCTTGAGTGACTCTAGCGAATCTGGTGGCAGAAAGTCACCGGATTGAGCCTCGGTGACCATCGGGCGAATCGTGCCCTGACCGTTCGAATGTATTGAGCCAATAGTGCATCCGCTGCTGACCGTCGTTGACCGCTCACTGGCGGCGACGTTCACCTCTGCAATCGCGTGCTGTATCTCGTCTTCGGGGGATCGCCTTTTTATTAGCGAGACTAGCGTGCTTTTCTCTGAGATTGATACAGCGTCAGACGCTCCTGTAATGTGAATTTGTGGACCTCTGGGCCGTATCGTTGTGACAATCAACTCGTCGAGGGCGTTGTCGAGCCGCTGAATTCGACCTTTGACGAACCGTTCAAAGTTGGAAACCAGTGCGATACTGGGCCTATTTCCTATCATGCTTGAAACGACGAAGGTATGGCGTCGAAGCTTTCTGTCGGATATCTTATTTAGTGCAGATTGTGCATCTTGTAGCGATTCAATGATTGCGGCGAGTGGTGGTGGTGTGGGGTTTTCGTAGACCTTGCGTGCGATCCATTCGCCTGTCGGCATTGAATCAAGTACGGCAACGCCGGTGACCCCTATCAAAGTGGAGTGTAACGGGGATGCGGCGTTGATTAGTTTATGAGCGTTATCTTGAAGTGTGCGGCCGGTTGATCCGTCGGTTAGCCGGAAGTCGCAGCTAACGTAGACGGAATCTTTGCTCGCCAATACGATGATCAGTGTCACTGCTACGCCGCGACCTCCGTGTCGATGTGACCATCCTGCGGCCGGACTTTCCGGCCAACGATTATACGGCCGACGACGGCAAAACCTGCGCACGTGCGGGCCGGCGTGTCGTCAGGTCTCCGAGCCGTGAGTGGTCCGAAGGGCGGCGAGACGACGACTTCCGGTGACGCTCGCTGGTAATCTGGAGTATCGGGCGGGCGCAGCCTGAAGTCCGCATACAGCTGTGGAGTAACTGCGGGATCGCCCGCAGTTACTCC
>NZ_JBFBAM010000033.1:0-79188 GCF_040682195.1 Kutzneria sp. NPDC051319
CCCCGTTCGGGGTGAGCGCCCATCCCGCAACTACAGCTTGCCCAGGACGGCGTCGGTGAGGCGGTAGGCCGTCACCTTGCCGTTGGTGGCGGTCGCGCAGCCGCTGGTCTTGATGGTGACGTCCACCGGGTCGCTGCCGGCGTAGGCGAAGATCACCATGTCCCGGCCGCCGTGGTCCAGCGGGCACATCGTGCCGCGCGGCGGCGGTGTCGTGTCGGCGGCGTTGAGCGCCTTCTGCAGGCCCTGCACGTCCTTGACCTGCGTGGACTTGGCCAGGTGCTGCTGGACCGCGGTGTACTGGCAGATCACCGCCGCCTGGGGCTCGCCCGGCACCATCGGCGTTGCCGCCCCGGTCGTCGGCTGCTGTGGCAGCGTGTCCGCGCAGACCGGCGCCTGCGCGGCCGGACTCGTCTGCGGTGGTGTCGTGGAGCAGGCAGCAACCGACAACAGCACTCCGGCCAGCACTAACGGCGCCGAACGCATGATCTCGACCTCCCGGTGATCGCTACCCGGGAGACGGAACCAGTCGGCCCACGGGTTGCATCGTTCGCACCGGATCCGTGCCGAGCCGGTCCAGCCAGCGGTCGACCGTGTCGGAATTGTCGCTGATCACCGCGATGTACCCGTCCGGCCGGACCAGCACGTGCGTGCCGGGCTCGACGTCGTAGCCCCCGATCGGGCCGGCGAAGACCAGCCTCGTGAAGTGCGGCCCACGGAAGAGGTCGAACAGCCTGGTGCCGTCGGGGAGCATCCCGTCCGGCGCGCGGTCGCCGGCTTGCAGCTGCTGGGGATCGGGGCGGTCGTCCGTGGCCAGCGGGCCGCCGCGGTAGGTGATGTCGAGCTGGTGGATGGCCGGCGCGGGACCGGTCGTCGGTCGGAAGTTCCTGGCGTGCATGGCACTCGACAGGCCCAGCACCTGCGCCGCCACCGGCATCCGCTCGCCCTCGTACGAGTCGAGCAGCTCGTCCGGGGCGCCCTGGATGACGCCGGCCAGCTTCCAGCCCAGGTTGTAGGCGTCCTGCACACTCGTGTTCAGGCCCTGTCCGCTGGCTGAGGAGTGCACGTGGGCCGCGTCGCCGGCGAGGAAGACGCGTCCCACTCGGAAGCGGTCCACCATGCGCACGTTGATCCGGTAGACGGAGATCCACCTCAGGTCGTGCAGGCGGATGTCCGTGCGGCCCGTCCGCTCCTCCAGCAGCTCCTGCACGTCCTCCAGGGTCGGGATGTCCTTGGTCGGCACCGATGCGACCAGCTGGTAGTAGTCGCTGCCCGGCAGGTTCCACACCGAGAACCGCTTGGTCACGTCGCCGGCGTGGGTCATCATGTGGCAGGCCGTGCCTTGCAGGCCCTCCACCCGGACGTCGCCGACCAGCGTCTGCTCCGTCTCGTACGTCTCACCCTCGAAGCCGACCCCCAGCAGCTTCCGGACCGCGCTGCGGCCGCCGTCGGTGCCGACCAGGTAGTCGCCGGCGATCACCTCGCTGCCGTTGACCGTGACCCGCACGCCGTCGTCGTCCTGCTCGACGGCCGTGACCTCGGCCCTGAACTCCACCTTGCCGCCCAGGGCCTCGAACCGGTCGCGCAGGATTTCGTCGGTGCGCCACTGGGGGATCAGCCAGGGGAGCGGGTAGGGGATGTCGGGGGAGGGCTTCGGCTCCTCCAGTCCCAGCATCTCGTGCAGCGCCCGCTCCCACACGACGTCCGTGTCGGAGTAGAGGCGGAACTTCGGGAACGGCATGCCGTCGGCCCGGATCGCGTCCAGCACGCCCAGGTCGTCGAACACCTCCAGCGTCCTGGGCTGGAGGCCCTTGCCTCTCGATCCCTGGAACAGGCCTTCGGCCTTGTCCAGCAGTCGGCACGCGATCCCTCGGCGTGCCAGTTCAATGCCCAGGGTCAGCCCCGTCGGCCCCGCCCCGGCGATCAGCACCGTCACTTTTCTCCCCCTTGCCTCAGCAGCACCAGCAGGACGTCGTCGACGACCCGCCGGATGAACTCCTCGTCGAAGACGCCGGTCGTGACCTGGCGCATGATCAGCGCCTCCGCCACGTCGTGCACCAGCTCGCTGTCCGCGTCGGCCGGCAGCTCGCCCCGATCCACCGCCCTTTGCAGGCTCACGAGGAATGGCGACAGCTCTTCGTCGGCCACGTGCTCCTGCAGCGCCGCATCCAACTCCGGATCGTGCTTCGCCGCCGCGATCAGGCCGTTGATCATGGCCAGGTAGCTCCCGCTCACCCGCTCCCGCAGCGCCCTCATCACCGCGTACAGGTCCTCGCGCAGCTCCCCGGCGTCCAGGATCGCCTCGTTCTGCCTCGCGTCGTAGGCGTCCAGCGCCGCCTTCACCAGCTGCGCCTTGTTCCGCCACCGCCGGTAGATCGTCGCCTTGCTCGCCTGCGCCCGCGCCGCCACCCCGTCCATCGTCAGCGCCCCGTACCCCACCTCTCCCACCAGCTCGATCGTCGCCGCCAGAATCGCGTCTTCCCGCTCCTTGCCCCTCACCACGCACCGAAGTGTACGAAACGGTTTCGTACACTTCAAGCTTTCTTAGTCGCACGTGAGTGGCCTATTTGCCTTCTGGGCGCACCTGAGCCACTCAGGTGAGACAAAACCCGGGCGCTGTACCTAGTGGTATGTACAGTGGCGGCATGCACGCGATGCAGTACGAGATCACGCTGCCGGCGGACTACGACATGGGGATCATCCGAGAGCGGGTGGCGAGCAAGGGGGCATTGCTGGACGGGTGGCCGGGGCTGGGACTGAAGGCGTATTGCGTCCGGGAGCGGGCCGAGGGGTCGCCGGTGAACCAGTACTCGCCGTTCTACCTCTGGCGCACGGTGGAGGGCATGAACACCTTCCTGTGGGGCGACGGGTTTCGAGGCCTGTGCGAGTCGTTCGGACGGCCGGTGGTGCAGCAGTGGACGGCGCTGGCGTTCCTGCGCGGACCGGCGTGGACGGGAAGGCCGACCCGGGCCAGCAAGGTGACCACCCGGATCACGCCGGAGGAAATCCCCGATGCGGTAACGGAACTGCGGGTCGAGGACGGCGTGCATTCCGTCGCGCTGGCGGTCGACACGAGGGGCTGGGAGCTTGTGCGGTTCACGCTGTACGAGGACAACCCGGCCGCCGAGTACACGGTTCGGCACCTGTCCGCGCCGGAGTTGGACCGGCTGCCGGTCGGCCGGCACTGGTGATCCGCACGGTCCTTGGTGACGTCGACGAACTGGGCGTCACCAACTTCCATGACCACCTCTTCCTGGCCAGCCGCGTGCTCCCGGGCCAAGAGCTGGACGACGTCGAGGCGGCTTTCCTGGAGCTGCGACGGTTTCACGACGCCGGCGGGCAGGCGGTCGTCCAGTGGACGCCGATGGGCATGCACCGCCGCCTCGACGCCCTGCCGGACCTGTCGCGACGCTCGGACGTGACCATCGTCGCCGCCACCGGCCTGCACCAGGCCCAGCACTACGAGCCGGCGTGGCTGGCGAAAACCCTGCCACGCCTGGAGGAGCTGTTCGTCCAGGACATCACCGAGCGCCGGGCCGGCCTGATCAAGGTCGCGGGAGGCTTCCACGGACTCGACCCGCACGCCGTGCACACCATGACCGCCGCCGCCCGCGCCCACCACACAACTGGCGTGCCGGTGGCTGTCCACCTGGAACTCGGCACGGCCGCCCTTGACGTGCTGGACCTGTTGTGCGGCAAGCTGGACGTGCCGCCGCATCGAGTCGTCCTCGGGCACCTCAACCGGTTCCCCGACCCCTGGGTGCAGGACCGCGTCGCCTCCGCCGGCGCCTTCCTCGCGTTCGACGGCCCCTCCCGCGCCCATCACGCCACCGACTGGACGATGCCAGGCACCCTCACCCGACTCGCCGACGCCGGCTTCGCCTCCCAGCTACTGTTGGGCGGCGACACGACGACCGCGGCGGCAAGGGGAGTGCCTGGCATGTCGTACCTGGTGTCCCATCTCCGCCCGCGCCTCGACCCCGGGTTGGCGGCGCAGATCTTCGTCGCCAACCCGACGCGGGCCTTCGGCTGATGGCCTGGGACCCCTTCGGCACCCTCGGCAACGCCCGCTGGATCGGCGGCGGGCAGTGGGCCGGCAAGTCCACGGTGGCCCGCCTGTTGGCGTTCCGGCACGGGCTCACGGCGTACCACTACGACTACCACGACGCCCGTGGCCACAACGATCGCCGCAAGGCCCTGCGCCTGAGCCGCAACGAGCCGCCCGACGGCCCTTCGGCCGAGGACGTCTGGGTGCGCCCGACGCCGGCGGAGATGGCCGCCGACACCATCAGGGGCTTCGCCGACCGGTTCGAGTGGGTGCTCGACGACCTTCGGGCCCTCGTGTCGCCCAACCCCATCCTCGCCGAGGGCTGGGGCCTGCGGCCGGACCTGATGGCCCCGCTGCTCACCGACGTCGGCCACATGGTCGTGATGGTCCCCACCGACGAGTTCCGGGCCGTCCAGCTCAGCCGAATGCCTCGGGCCTCGACCTTCCATCACGACGTCAGCGATCCTGAGCGAGCGCAGCGCAATCGCCTCGAACGGGACCGCCTGGTCACGCTTGACGCCGTGGAGTCCGCACGCCGCCTGGGCGTCCGTGTCATCGAGGTCGACGGCTCACGCGACGCCGAGGCCGTGGCGGACGAGGTCGGCGCTCACTTCGGCCTCTAGGCCGCCGCGCCCACGAACGCCGTGGTGTCGGCCGTGGAGCGGGTCAGGACCTGGGCGCTGTGCCAGCCGAGGGGAACCTGGTCGGCCAGCAACGTCTCCCGCAGCCGGGCCGACCTCCGCACGTGTCGATCGAAGGTCTTGCGCCCCAGCACCCGGCCCCGGACGTGCTGGCCCCGCAACGCCTGCTCGGCGGTGACCTCCAGCCACAGCATCCGCACCCGGCGGCCGGTCACCGCGCCCAGCAACACGAGCCAGGCTCGGGTCGTAGCACGCGTGGACGGTTCCTGCACGATGAGCGGCCCACGGCCGATCGCCGCGAACGCAACCCGAAGGCGTTGCCACACATGGACAATCGGCCGGTAGTACCGGTAAGGCGTGTCCGACGGCAGGCGCGCCGCCAGCCGGGCCCGCAGCTGGTCGGGGTCGAGCACGGTCAGGTCGCCGGACAGCCGGCCGAGCAGGGTGCTCTTGCCGGCCCCGGGCAGTCCGGCCACGACCAGGAGATCGCGCCGGCCCAGTTCGACGGTGATCCTCATGTACGGTCAACGGCCGGGCGAGGGTAATGGTTCCTTTACCCGTTCGTCACGCCCGGACCTGCACCCGCTGCGGCTTGACGGCGCTCGGCACGGCGTCGCCGGTGACGTAGGTGGCGGTGAACGTGCCGTGGTAGCCGAACAGGGGGCCGAATCGGCGGTTGGCCACCACGACCTTGATGCGGAACCGGCCCAGGTCCTCGTCGTACGACTCGTGCACCTCGGCCACGCCGCTGATCAGGCCGGGAATGCGGACGCTGACGAGTCCGCCGTGGAACCGCTGCTCGCCGGAGCGGATCACCAGGCCGCCCTGCTCGTCGACCGACGGACGCAGGTCGACGGCGACGTGCTGGTGGGTGCCGAGATAGTCGACGATCGTGCCACGCTCGGCGTTGTAGACCATGGTGGCGTCCCAGCGGCGGGCAGTGTCGAACGAAAAGGTGCGCACGAAGCTGAGCGACTCCCGGCCCAGCGCGTCGCGGTAGGCGTAGTTCTCGATGGTGAACGGGATGCCCGCGCCGGTCTGCGGCAGCAGGATGTGCCGCTTCGCGCCGAGGGCCAGGAACGGCCGTGTGAACCCCCGCCCGTGCCAGACCCGGTCCATGGTGCCGCGGCCTACGCAGCCCACGCCGTCGGCGAGGCCGAACCCGAAGCGGCGTTGCAGCTGCGGGTGCAGGCGGTCGAAGTCGGCGCCGAGGGCGCGCTGGAAGATCGAGGTCATGACAGCTCCAATGTGGACAGTTGGGCGGGAGCGGTGCGCGACAACCGATCGGGCGGCCGACGCCGGCATCGTCGTGCGGCCGGCGTCACGGGCGACGGCGGTGTCAGGGTCAGGCCCACCGCCATGACCACCGCCAGCGGTAGTCCCGCCAGCCACCACATTCCGACGCACACCGCCGCCCGCAAGCCGACGTCCAGCAC
Organism: Kutzneria sp. NPDC051319; assembly: GCF_040682195.1. NCBI lineage: Bacteria > Bacillati > Actinomycetota > Actinomycetes > Pseudonocardiales > Pseudonocardiaceae > Kutzneria > Kutzneria sp. NPDC051319. The sequence continues at coordinate 6,123 of NZ_JBFBAM010000033.1, forward strand.
CGCCCAGCGGAGCGAGGTCTCCGGCTCTATGCCGTCCTCCAACCACAGCCGCAGGCGGTCGAACGACCAGGCCGTCGCCCAGCCCATCAGCGGCCGGAAAACCGTGTCCGCCCCGCGCCACCTGGGCCGATAGTGGTAGCCGGTGAGGAACCGCACCCCGTCCTCGGTCGGCACGTACCGCCAATACCCGGCCCCGTCCCGGATCAGCGACAGCGGATCCGCCGAGGCGAACCGCAGCGCCGACGTTCGGGCCCCGTCCGCCGTGACACGCTGCCCCGCGGTGACCCCCGTCCCCGACACCGTCAGGCCGGGAAACACCGTCACCGCATAGCGAAACCGCTGCGGCACGGTGTCCGACAGGTACTCGATCCGCGTGAACCGCAGGTCCCACCGCTGGTGCTGCGCCGGATCCTGCGTCAGCCGCCACACCTGTTCGAGGTCCGCCCGGATGAGCGTCTCGACGTACAGCACCCCCACCACCCCCGTTTGAGCACTCGCTCAAACGCCAGGCTAGGCCAATTTGAGCGAGTGCTCAAGGCCGGGATTCAGCGCCGATAACAACCGGCCGCGTAACGGCGGGCGTCGGCCTCGGTCACCTCGCGATAGTCGTCGTAGCCGCCATGATCGGCATCCATCAGCTTCGTCGAGTGGTTCCACGTGCCGTCCCAACGCAGTCGCTGCTCCCGCCACCCGCCGAAAGCGCCGTGGCGCTCGATCCGCACCAGCGATGTGACGGTGTCCTTGCGGCGCTCGTCGTTCAGCACGAAGTAGTACCGATAGGGCTGATGGATCCAGCGGGAGTTGCTGGCCCTCTCGTCGGCCCGGTACATCGTGGTGCGGGCGGCGTCGTGTTCCTTCTCGGTGACCGGATGTGCCGTCCAGTCGAACCGACCGGCCGCGAGCTGGCTCAGCACCGGGAAGTCGCTGTCGTACCCACGAAACGCCCGGAGGGGCTGCACCCGCTCGCGTTCGCCGGTCCGCACGATGGCGAGAGGCTGGTCGTCGCCGGGTTCGGTGATGATGTAGTGGCCCGGCGTCAGGTCGATCGGGGCGTGCGCGGGAGCGGCCGGTTCGGGCTCGGGCGCGACCGGCTGGGCGGCACGGGCGGCCTTGAACTCCTCGGCGTCCTCCACGTCGACCTCGGCCACCGCACCGAACACCGCTTCGCCCAGCACCCAGTGCAGGCCGTTGAACCGCTCGTACGACACGGTGCGCGGACCGACCAACCGGCCTCGCACGACCTCGTCACCGCTGGCGTAGTAGCGGTAGGTCTTGCCGATCCAGGCGGCCTGGTCGGCACGGCGCACGTCGGCGGTGATCTGCTCGATGGCGGCCTGGGGCTTGCGAACCTTCCGCGTGCACGTCCCTCGCCCGATGTTTCCCAGCCGGGCCAGGACATCGGACCGGCGCCACATCAGCCCGTGGTCGAAGACCATGTTCCCGCGGGCCACCGCGAACGGCGTCCGCGTCTCGTCGTCGTGATCGAAGATCAGGTGGTAGTCGAACATCGGCGACCGCCCATCTACTCGGGCGATTCACTCTAACGATCATCTACAGGAAATCTCGCCAGAATGGGACGGTCGCCACAGGGCGCCAGGCGGGATCCGTGCGGGACAGGCCGGGGCCGCCGAACTCCTGGTGGATGTAGTCGGAGAGGTCCACGCCGTAGTAGATGATGTCGGTCTGGTAGACGGAAAGCACGGGGTGCCCGGACGTGCCGCGACCGGCGGGCAGGTAGCGGTGGGCGTAGACCGGCACCAGCTGGGGCACGGCGGCGAGGTGGCGGCGGGCGACGGTGAGGCACTCGGACACCGTCGGCGGCCGGGGACCCCACGAGGGTTCCCACATGACGTTGTGCTCGACGTCGAACAACACCCCTTCGACCGGCCAGTCCAGCATGCGCCGCAGCTCGGCGGGATCGCCGCCCCGCCAATCGGGCCAGCCGCCGTGCCCTTCGACGTCGACGGGCAGCGCGGTGGCGAGGAATGCTCGGTGGTCGTCGGCGAAGGTGAAGCCGTACGAGGCCTCGACCAGCGCGAACTCGACGTCCGTGAGGCCGGGCGTGAGCCGGCAGCAGGCCAGGGCGGCCAGTCGGGCCGCGGCATCCCTCAACTGGGGCATCTGGTCGCACCCTCCGCCATCTTTATCGATCCGTGCTCGTTGTGGACCACAACATATGCCACCTTATGAGAGCGCTTCCAGCCGCCACTGCGCGCCTGTTCCCCGTGCTCAGTGAGGAGAGACAGTGTCCGCACGTCGCTGGCTGGGCGTAGCCGCAGCCATAGGACTTGCCGTCACCGCCCTGACCCCGACATCGGCGGTCGCGGCGCCCGACGCGACCTGCCCGTGGGTCGGCTCGACCGCCCCGGTGTCGCAGAGAGTGGCCCAGGTGCTGGCCCAGATGAGCCAGGCCCAGAAGATCAGCCTGCTGCACGGCGCCGGAGGCGCCTACGTCGGCAACACGCCGGCCGTTCCGGCCCTGTGCATCCCGGCGCTGGGCCTGGAGGACGGCCCGGCCGGCGTCGGCGAGAACCTCGGCGGCGTCACCCAGTTACCGGCGCCGGTGGCGGCCGCGGCGACGTGGAACGTCGACGCGGAGGCCCAGTACGGCCAGCTGGTGGGCAGTGAAGAGGCCGGCAAGGGGGCCAACGTCAACCTGGGCCCGACGGTCAACATCGTCCGCGACCCGCGCTGGGGCCGGGCCTTCGAGTCGCTGACGGAGGACCCCTACCTGGCCGGCCAACTGGGCGCGGCGGAGATCCGCGGCGTGCAGGGCACGGGCGTGCTGGCGCAGATCAAGCACATCGGCGTCTACAACCAGGAGACCAACCGGAACACGCCGTCCGACAACGCCATCGTCGACAACCGGACGCTGCAGGAGATCTACCTGCCGCAGTTCCAGGCCGGTGTGCAGCAGGGCGCGGCCTCCTCGGCGATGTGCTCCTACAGCACGGTCAACGGCACGTACGCCTGCCAGAACTCGGCGCTGCTCAACGGACCGCTGCGCACGCAGTTCGGCTTCCCGGGCTTCGTGACCTCGGACTGGGGCGCCACGCATTCCACGGTGGCCTCGGCCAACGCCGGCATGGACCAGGAGATGCCCGGCGGCGACTACTTCGGCAACGCGCTGCAGACGGCTGTGCAGAACGGCCAGGTCACGCAGGCGACGCTGAACGCCATGGTCAGCCGCATCCTGACGGAGATGTTCGCCTTCGGCCTGTTCGACAACCCGCACACCGGCAACACCGGCGCGACCGTCACCTCCACGGCGCACAAGACGGCGGCGAGGCAGATCGCCGCCGAGGGCACGGTTCTGTTGCGTAACAACAACGCCCTGCCACTCGACACGACCGCCACGCACTCGATCGCGGTGATCGGGGCGGACGCCAGCACCTCCCCGCAGACCGCGGGCGGCGGCAGCGCCAGGGTCAACTCCTCCGGCACGGTCACGCCGTTGCAGGGCATCACCAGCCGCGCCGGCTCCGGCGTGAGCGTGCAGTACGCGGCCGGCGACAGCTCCGGCAACATCGCCCAGGCGGTCACGCTGGCCCGCAACTCGACCGTGGCGGTCGTTTTCGCCAGCTACAACGAGTCCGAGGGCAGCGACATCGGCAACATCGACCTGCCGGGCGTGCAGAACTCGCTGATCACGCAGGTCGCGGCGGCCAACCCGAACACCGTCGTGGTGCTCAACACCGGCTCGGCCGTGACGATGCCGTGGGTGAACAGCGTGGCCGGCATCCTGGAGGCCTGGTACCCGGGCCAGGAGGACGGCAACGCCATCGCCTCGGTGCTGTTCGGCGACACCAACCCGTCGGGCAAGCTGCCGGTGACCTTTCCCAAGAGCCTCAACGACGTCCCGGCCCACACCCAGGCGCAGTGGCCGGGCAGCAACGGGACCGTGCAGTACTCGGAGGACGTGAAGGTCGGCTACCGCTGGTACCAGGCGCAGAACATCGCGCCGCTGTACCCGTTCGGCTTCGGCCTGTCCTACACGACGTTCGGCTTCAGCAACCTCCAGGTCGGCGCCTTCGACGCGCACGGCAAGACGACGGTGACGGCCACGGTGACCAACACCGGCAGCCGCGCCGGCTCCGAGGTTCCGCAGCTCTACGTCGGCGCGCCGGCCACCACCGGCGAGCCTCCGTTGCAGCTCAAGGGATTCAGCAAGGTCACGCTGCAGCCGGGCGCCAGCACGACGGTCAGCTTCCCGCTCACGCTGCATGACCTGGCCTACTGGAACAACGGCTGGACCACGGCCCTCGGCTCCTACCAGATCGCGGTCGGCAACACCTCCGCCGGCCCGCAGCTGACCGGCACGCTGACGGTCACCAGCACCAACACCGGCAACACCGTCACCGTGACGAATCCCCAGGGCATGAGCAGCCCGGTCGGCACCGCGGTCAGCCTTCCCTTGCAGGCCACCGATTCCGGCGGCCAGAGCCTGACCTTCACGGCGACGGGCCTGCCCGCCGGCCTGACGATCAGCGGCAACGGCACGATCTCCGGCACGGCGACGACCGGCGGCACCAGCACCGTGACCGTCACGGCGACCGACTCCACCGGCGCGTCCGGCGACACCACCTTCGTCTGGACGGCCACCACCGGCAACGGCGGCACCGGCCCCGGGCACACCGGCGCGATCGTCGCCGGTGTCGGCTCGAACCTGTGTGTGGACATCGCCGGCGCCAACACGAACAACGGCACCGCGGTGCAGATCTACACCTGCAACGGCACCTCCGCGCAGACCTGGACCGTCGGCTCGGACGGCACGGTGCAGGCGCTCGGCAAGTGCATGGACATCTCCGGCGCCGGCACCACGAACGGCACCAAGGTCCAGCTGTACGACTGCAACGGCACCGGCGCGCAGCAGTGGCAGGCCGGGGCCGACGGCTCGCTCGTGAACCCGAACTCCGGCCGCTGCCTCGATGATCCGTCGGCGTCCACGGCCAACAGCACGCAGTTGCAGATCTGGGACTGCAACGGCCAGCCGCAACAGCGCTGGCAGCTGCCGGCCTGACCTGAAACGGGCCGGGCCGACGGGAATCGGCCCGGCCCCGCGGTTCACTCTCTTGGGCGATGCCGCCGACCGGGTGATCATCGCTCGATCCGCAGTGTGATCATGGCGGCGTCCGTAAGGTGCGCAGGCGGTGAGCATCGACGCTGGACCCGCAGCAGGGCGATCTCCCGACGCTGAACCGTGGCGGCTCCGCCTCAAGGACAGCCACGGCACCATCCTCGGCGCCGGCATCGCCCTCACCGGCGGTGCCATCCTCACCTGCGCCCACGTCGTCAAGAACGCCGCCGACTTCGGTGACGACGTCGAGATCACGGCGGAGTGGGTCGAACTGGGCCGGCACGCCACGGCCAAGGTGGTGCCCGGCTGCTGGGTGCCGGAACTCGACGGTGGCAGCGGGGACATCACCCTGCTCAGCACCATCGAGCCGACCGACCTGCCCGGCACGACGCTGCACCGCGTTCCCGCGCCGCGCAACCGAACCGTGCACGCCTTCGGGTTCCCGGTCGACCACGACTTCGGCATCTGGGCGTCCGGCGTGCTGGCCGGCACCGGCGGCCCGGGCTGCGAGTGGATCCAGCTCGACCACGTCGAACGCAGCGAGCACATCCGCGAAGGCTTCAGCGGCGCCGGCGCGGTCGACGACGGCAGCGGCGCCGTGGTCGGCATGGTGGTCAGCGCCTACCTCGAGTCGAATCTGGCGTGGATCATCCCGGTCGACACGCTGCGCCGGCACGTGCCGGCGCTGGACCGGTGGGTCGGCGACGACGTGGAGCCCGACGTCTGGCGGCCGACCATCGGCGTGCTGGTGATCCAGATCGGGCCGCTGGACGCCGGCCGGATCGTCGACGCCAGCGGGAAGTCGGCGGCCGAGCTGTCCCCGGTCCTCCAGTCGGCCACCCGGCACATGTCCGTCGGCTTCGCCGGCATCGAGCAGGCCCGCCGGCCCGAGCAGGTGCTCGACGACGTCGTCGCGCCGCTGGTCCGGCAGGGCGCGACGGTGGTCCTCCAGTTCGACGACGACTCGTCCCCGTCGGCGATCCTGGCCAAGCAGTGGCAGCTCGACGCGCTCCAGCAGCGGGTGAACGAGCTGGCCCGCGGCGTCGCGCAGCTCGCCGACCACGAGGGCCGGGCCCGCCGTCGCCGGGCGATGATCCGCACCCGCTTCACGCCGCGGCCGGATCTCGACGACATTCCCGCCCTGGCCGCGGACATGGAGTTCACGCTGGCCATCCTGCGCTCCAACGTGCGGGACAAGGAGGCCACCAAACTGGCCCGGGCGCTGCACCACTACGAGCGCAAGCTGGTGCGGGGCCTGGACGCGATGCAGCGGGCGGCCGAGGAGAACGACGAGGCGCTGCGGGACTTCGAGCTCCAGCGCGGCCGTCTGATCAGCTACAACGCCAAGGCGGTGGAGCACGGCCTGATGGAGGACGAGTCGCTGGCCGAGCTGTACCGGGGCGCCCTGCTGGCCCTCGAAGCCCACCCGTGCGAGCTGAAGGCCGCCCGCGCGCTCGTGGACGCCTACGTCGCGGAGGTGCGGCGACGGACATGAGCGACACCATGTGCTGCGGCCAGCCGGTGGGGCCGACCGGGTTCTGCGACGTCTGCGGGCGCCGCAAGAGACCCCGGCCCGCACCGCCCCGCGAGCCCGAGCCGGCGGCCGAACCCACGCCGCCGCCGGAGACCAGCTCCTGGCGCGGCAGCGACGTCTACGCGCTGCCCTCGATCCCGGTCGGCGAGCCGAGCCTGCTCCCCGATCCCGCCTATCCGGAGGAGCGCCGGTTCTGCGGCTCCTGCGGCAAGGAGGTCGGCCGCCGCATCGGCGCGCAGCCGCCCATGGTGACCGGCTTCTGCCCGCACTGCCGCACCCCGTTCTCCTTCGTGCCCAAGCTCCATCCCGGCGACAAGGTGGCGAACGCCCGCTACGAGGTGATCGGCTGGCTGGCCGTCGGCGGCCAGGGCTGGCTCTACCTGGCCCGCGACCTGCGCCTGCCCGACCTTCGGGTGGTGCTCAAGGGCGTGATCAACCCGACCGACGCCGTGGCGATGCAGCTGACCCGGCGGGAACGGGACACGCTGACCCGGCTCGACCACTCCACCATCGTCCGGATCATCACCTACGTCGAGCACACCGACGGTGCCACCGGCCGCACCGACGAGTACATCGTCATGGAGTACGTGGCCGGCCGGACGCTCCAGGAGATCCTCAAGGCGAACGAGCCGCTGCGCCTGGAGGACGTGACCGCCTGCGGCCACTACATCCTGGCCGCGCTGCACTATTTGCACACCTTGGACGACGGCCTGCTCTACTGCGACATGAAGCCGGACAACGTGATGCGCACCGGCAACCGGCTCAAGGTGATCGACCTGGGCGCCACGCGGCGGATCGGCGACCGGCACAGCGCGAAGGTCGGCCATCCCGACTACAACGTGGGCCCGGAGGAGATCGCGGAGCACGGGCTGACCGTGCGGTCCGACGTCCACACCGTCGGCCGGACGCTGCGAAGGCTGTTCGACAACGCCAAGCAGCACGAGCCGGACCGCGACCGGGTGGCCTTCGCCATCGACTCCATGGATCGGCTGCTCAACCGGGCCGTGGCGCCGTTCGAGCAGCGCTTCGCCTCCGCCGCCGAGATGTCCGAGCAGCTCGACGGCGTGCACCGGGAACTGCTGTCGCTGCGGGAACGCAAGCCCTACCGGATGGAGTCGACCCGCTTCGCCAACACGCACGAGCTGCTGGACACCTGCCTGGGCACCGTGCCGGGCCTCGACCGCTGGACCCAGGCGGAGGAGCCCGACGGCACCATCGACGACGGCCTGCCGACCGCGCCCGTCGCGGCGGCCCGGCTACCGATGCCGAGGCCGGCCGACACCGATCCCGTGGCCACGTTCCTGGCGACCCGGTCGGTCGCCGCGCCCCGCCAACTGTTGCGTGAGTACGACGAGTTCCCGGCCACGTCGGTGGAGCTGGACCTGGCCGCCGCCCGCGCCCACATCGAGCTCGGCGAGCCGGCCGAGGCCCGTCGGCGCGTCGACCGGGCGTCGTCGATGCTCGGCGAGTGGTCCGAGCACGACTGGCGGATCCGCTGGCACCACGGCCTGCTGGCGTTGGCCGACAACGACCTGCCCGGCGCGCTGCGGGCCTTCCGGGACGTCTACGCCGACGTGCCGGGCGAGGTGGCGCCCAAGCTGGCCATCGGCTTCTGCCTGGAGTGGCAAGGAGACCTGGCCGAGGCGAAGCGGCACTACAAAGTGGTCTGGCGGCGTGACGACGAGCAGGCCAGCGCCCTGTTCGGGCTGGCCCGCATCGCCCTGCGCGAGCACGACCGGGCCGCCGCGGTCGAGGCCCTCGACGAGCTGCCCCGGCTGTCCCGGCACTACGACTCGGCGCAGGTGGCGGCGGTGCGGGTGCTGCTGGCCCGCATCGACGGCGAACTGCCGTTGGTGGCGGACATCAACGCCGCCGCCGACCGCCTGCCCCGGCTCTACCTCGACGGCGGCGAGGACAACGGCGAGACCCGGATCCGCCTCACCACCACCCTGTTCGAGGTCGCGCGGGCCCGCCTGGCCCGGCCGACCCCGGACACCGGGACGTGGCGGCTGCTGGGGGAGCCGGTGACCGACGGCGGCCTGCGGGACCGGCAGGAGGCAGCGCTGCGGGTGCTGGCCGACCACGCCGACATCACCCGCAGCCACGTGCTGATCGACGCGGCGAACACCGTACGGCGACGGACGAGGACGTGACGGTGAGCGAATTCTCCCTTGAGCTCAACCAGAGCCGGTATCTGTCCACTTCGGACACGCGCATGCCCGTGGCCCTCACGGTCCGGGCCGCCGCGCTGGAGAAGGCGGTCACGCGGCCGACCGCCGAGGTGCTGGTGGTGGACTGCTCCAGCTCCATGGACGAGCCGCCGACCAAGATGGTCAACGCCCGCAAGGCGGCCGCGGCGGCGATCGACGCGCTACCCGACGGCACCTGGTTCGCGCTGGTGGAAGGCACCGGCAAGGCCACCGTCCGGTTCCCCGACACGCCTCGCCTCGTGCCGGCCGACGACCAGAACCGGCGACGGGCCAAGGCCGCCGCCGCGCACATGTTCGCCATGGGCGCCACCGCGATGAGCACCTGGCTCACGCTGGCCCGCGACCTGCTCGACCAGCGTCCCGACGCCGTGCGGCACGCGCTGCTGCTCACCGACGGCCGAAACGAGAGCGAGCCGGCCGAGGCCCTGTACGAGGTGCTGGACAGCTGCGAGGGCCGATTCACCTGCGACGCCAGGGGAATCGGCGACGAGTGGGAGCCCGACGAGCTGCGCCGCATCGCCGCGGTGCTGCGGGGCACGGCCGACGCCGTGCTGGACGATCACGACCTGCCGACGGAGTTCCGCCGGCTCATCCGCACGGCGACCGACAAGGCCGTGCCGGACATGCGGCTGCGGATCGTGACGCCGGCCTTCTCCCGCGTCGAGGTGCTCCGGCAGGAGTTCCCGGCCGAGATCGACCTGACCGACCGGATCGTGGCCGTCAAACGCGGCGTGGTCGAGCTGTCGACCGGCGCGTGGGGCGAGGAGGCCCGGGAGTACCACCTGTCGCTCGCCGTCGACATGAACGGCCGGCCCTGGTACGAGGATCTCCAGCTGGGGCGGGTGGAGCTGGTCCCGCCGGACGGCTCGGTCACCGTGCCGCTGCCCGTCCCGATCCTGGGCTACGTCACCGACGACGAGCGGCTGGCCACCCGCGTCGACGAGACCGTGTTGCGCCACACCGTGCAGGCCGACCTGGGCCATCGGCTCAACGCCGGCTGGATCCGGTTCGGCGAGGAGGACCGCGACGGCGCCGCGGCCGAGTGGGGCGAGGCGTTCCGGCTGGCGACCCGGCTCGGCAACGAGGACACCCTGCGCCGCCTGAGCCGCCTCATCGACGTCGACCCGGAGACCGGGGAGGTCACGCTCAAGCCGCACATGCGTCCTCGCGACGCCTTCTCCGCGGTGCTGAGCCTGGCCAGCAACACGACCTCGGACGCCCCGGTGACGCCGGCCGCCGTGGCCGACGGCAAGCCGCGGACCTGCCCGCACTGCCCCAAGTTGTCCCCGCACGGGGCCAAGTTCTGCGTCAACTGCGGCCACACCTTCGAGGTCGCGCCATGACCGAGAGGGTCAGCACCACCCGCCGCGACCTGCTCCGGTTACGCCTCGGCCTGCTCGGGCTGACCGTGGTGGTGCTGGCCATGTCGGTGTGGTCGTTCGCGGCCACGCAGTCGGTCCTGGGGACCGTGCGGGATCGGACCGCGCCCGCCGTGCTGGACGTCGCTTCGGCCAAAGCGGCGCTGATGCAGGCCCACCTGGCCGCCGTGAAGAGCTTCGTGGACGGCGGGGCCACGCTCGTCGGGGCCGGTGAGGAGTACACGACCGACCTGGCCGTGGCCGAGCAGGATCTGGCCCGGGCGGCCGGCGACAACGCGGGCGGCTCCACCGGCAGCGGCGAGCTCCAGCTGATCGCCGGCCTGCTCACGACCTACAGCGGCTGGATGAGCGCCGCGGACACGCACTTCCGTGAAGGGACGCGGGATCTGTACCTGACTGATCTCTGGTACGCGGCGCGGTCCCTGTACGGCGGCCAGCAGACCCTCGCGCACCTGGAGGGCCTGGCTTCGCTGCAACGCAAGGAGCTGGACCAGCAGCTGTCCGACGGCTGGCTGAACCGGTGGACCGTGCTGGCCTGGCTCGTGCCGTCGATCCTGTTGTTGTTGCTGCTGGCGTACACGCAGCGGTATCTGTGGCGGAGGTTCGGGCGGCGGTTCAACGTCGGGCTGATCGGCGCGACCGCGCTGCTGGTCCTGCTCACCGGGGCCACAGCCAGCGGGATCGTGCTGGCCGACCGGGCCCATGCCGCGAATGCCGTCCTCACCTCGTACGTCAGCAACACCGACCAACGGGCCAACGCCGTGTCCACCACCGCCCAGCGCCGCCTGATACTGACCGTCCGGCAGTCCTGCAACCCGACCGGCTGCGGCGCAACGCTTCCCGACACGGCTCCGTCCGCACCCCGGTCCACCCCGGCGGCCACCACGACCGCCGCCGACGCCACGGCCGGGTTCGCCGACGCCACCGACCTGAGCTGGCTGCTGGTGCTGATCCCCGTGCTGGCCCTGGGTGTCGCCGGGCTGGCATTGGTCGGCCTGCAGCCCCGGATCGACGAATACAGGTACCGCTCGTGAAGCGACTCCTCCTGGCCATCGCGCTGGTCGCCGGTCTGGTGACCGGCTGCTCGGCCCGCACCGAACTCATCGTGCTCGGGCCGTGGAGCGGCGCCGAGGAGCAGTCCTTCCGCGCGATGTTCGCCGGCTTCGAGGCCCAGCACGACGTGACCATCGACTACATCGGCACGCCCGCGGTGAACCAGGTCCTCCAGGCCGATGTCCAAAAAGGACAGCCGCCGGACGTGGCCGTGCTGTCCAGTCCCGGCGAACTGGCCCGCTACACCGCCGACGGCCTGCACAAGCTCTCCGGCGTGTCCGAGACCGAGTACAGCCAGCAGTGGCGGACCCTGCTCCGGCTCGGCACCCCGGACCTGTACGCGGTGCCGGTGAAGGCGGACCTGAAGAGCATCGTGTGGTTCAACAAGAACAACCCGCCCGACGCCTCGGCGAAGAGCTGGCCGGGGCTGCTCGACTACACGGCCAAGGTGAAACCGGCCTGGTGCCTCGGCATGGAGGCGTTCTCCACCTCCGGCTGGCCCGGCACCGACTGGATCGAGGACATCCTGCTGCACCAGTCCGGCCCCGGCGTGTACGAGGCCTGGGCCAACGGCGCCCTGCCGTGGACGGCGGACGCCGTTCGGGCCGCTTGGACGACGTGGGGCCAACTGCTGGCGACACAGGGCACGCCGGGAATGCGGTCCGCCGCCCTGCTGACGTACTTCGGCGACGCCGGCAAGCAGATGTTCGCCACGCCGCCCGGCTGCCACCTGGAGCACCAGGGTTCCTTCGCCACCGGCTCGTACCCCAAGGGCGCGGACTACGACTTCCTCCCGTTCCCGACCATCGGGCACGTGCCGGACGCGTGGGAGGTGTCGGTCAACGTGGCCGGGTTGTTCACCGACAACCCGCTGGCCCGCGAGTTCATGACCTACCTGGCCGGCGCCCAGGCGCAGGCGGTGTGGCCGGCGCGGCAGGACAGCAGCGCCTTCTCGGTCAACCAGAAGGTGTTGGCCGCCAGTGTCTACAAAGGATCCGTGAGTCCCCGGATCGCGGCGGTGCTGGCCTCGGCCCCACGGCTGTGCCTCGACGCCTCGGACGTGATGCCGGCGGCGATGGCCGACGCGTTCTCCCGTGCCGTGCTGGAGTTCCTCGGCGATCCCGGCCGGCTCGGCGACATCCTGTCCGGCCTCGACCAAGTCCGTACCGGCCTGGCCGACGAGGCCCGGCTGTCCGCGCCGTGCGGCTGAGAGGGAGCGACCATGACCGAGCTGATGCGGATTCCGCTGGAGGACGGGGGAGAGGTGCTCGTCGAGGTCGAGCCCCAGCCCGGGCTGGCCCGCGTCGGCCGGGCCGCCGACATGTTCCAGGACGCCACCCAGACGTTGGAGCAGGGCCTGGCTCGCGTGCGGGACACCGCCACGACCGCGCTCACGCAGTTCTTGGCGATGCCGCACCGGCCCGACGAGGTGGAGCTGAAGTTCGGCGTCAGGTTCGACGCCCAGGCCGGCGCCTTCATCGCGCGGACCGGGCTGCAGGGCCACTTCGAGGTGAAACTCAAGTGGCACAACGCCGAAACGCCCTGACCGCGGTCAGGGCGTGAAGGCCGGTCGGGCTAGCGCTTCTTCAGGATGTCGACGCCGAGGGCCGAGCGCAGCGCGGCGTTGCGCAGGTACAGGCCGGCCCACACGAACAGCGCGACGTAGACCGGGGACAGGATGGTGGAGAACAGCGGGGCCTCCATGCGCAGGTTGGCGCACACCGCGCCGCCCAGGTACGCGGTCTGCACGATCGCGCCCAGCACCGCGGTCTTCGGGATCACGTACAGCACCAGGCAGCCCAGCTCCAGGCCGCCGATGACGACCGCCTGGTAGGCGGGGAAACCGGACTGCACGAAGGCCTGCACCACGAAGTCGGGCGCCAGCAGGTGGATCGTGGCGTCGAACAGCAGGAACGCGACGGCCAGCGTGCTCAGGCCGCGGCCGATCTTCGTGGCGACCGGGGTCCTGACCTTGGTCCCGGTCGTGGCGGAGGTGCTGGTGGTGGCGGTGATGGCGATCGCGGTCATCTCGGGGCTCCGTTCACAGGGTTTGTCGGGCTCTCACCACTGCGTCGAACGAGCCCTGCCCCGGATCGACAGGCCGCCGGAACTTTGTCAGGAAATTTCCGAACGTCCTGAGCAGACCCGCCTTGATCTCCGGTCGACCGCCCGCGACCAGCAGGAACGTCGCCTCTCGGACCAGACGCTGGGCATGGTTGCCGCCCAGGATCCCGCTGCTGCCGGTCGCCGCCACCAGCGCGCCGGCCGACCGGTAGGCCACTTCCGCCGCCGCCACCCGAGCCGCCGGCATCGACTCCTGGTCGATCAGGCCGCCGTCCAGCCGGTCCCGCGCGTCGCCGATCTCCTTGCGCAGCCGGTCCGCGACCTCGCCCTGGCCGGCCTCCTCGATCAGCCGCGCCGCCCGCTCCGCCACCCCCAGCGGGGCGCAGCCGTTCAGCCGTGACGCGAAGGCCGCGTTGCCGGCGACGAACTCCTCGTACGAGACCGTCGAATAGATCCGCTCGTCCGGCACGAAAAAGCCCTCGAACCCCAGATGCGCCGTCGCCGTGCCCTGCGCCGCCACCAGCGTCAGCGGCTCCGCCGTCAGTCCCTCCGCCGCCACCGCGTCGATCACGCCGCTCACGATCGTGTCCCCGTCGCGCCCCGCCACCTGGAGCAGGTCGATCAGGCCCCACCCGCTCACGAACGGCGCCTCCCCGTCGAAGACGTAGCCCCCGTCCACCCGTCTGGCCGTGACCTTCGGCTTCGGCGGAATCACCGCCGCGTACGACACCCCTCCGCGCAGCCGCCCCGCCGCCAGATCCCCCAGATACCGCTCGCGCAGCGCCTCGTTCGTCGAGGCGTAGATCCCCCGGGTCAGGCCCAGGTGCTGGAGCCAGGTGAACATCGTGCTCAGGCACCCGCCCGCCAGCGCCTCCAGGATCGCCACCACCTCCGGCAGCCCCAGCGTCTCGTCCACCGAGATCCCGTAGAACCCCTCCGCCGCCAGCCGCTCGAAGTGCCCCGCCGGCACCCGCCCCGTCCGATCCACCTCCGCCGCCGCCGGAAACAGCACCTCATCAGCCACAACCCGCGCCCGCCCGACCAGCTCAGTCATGACGTCAACTTAGGTCGGTCAGGTTCTCCGCGCACCGGATCAGCAAGTTTGTCAGCCGGCTCCTGTCCTCGGCGCCCAAACCGGTCAGCATCTGCTCCTCCACCGCGGTCATCACGCGCTCGGCCTCCGTCAACCGCTGCCGGCCCAGCTCGGTCAGACCGGCCGGCCGGGCCCGGCCGGTGACGGCCTTCTCCGCGACCACCACCAGGCCGTTGGCCCGCAGGCCGGACAGCACGTCCTGGAGCGACTGCCGGGTGACGAAGCACTGCCGGGCCAGCTCGGCCGACGAGGCGCCCGGGTGTTCCGCCAAGGCGTTGAGCACCGCGTACTGGGAAACCGACAGGCCGGTGTCGCGCAGGTCGGCGTCGGCGGCGTGGCGCACCAGCTGCTGCACGCGCTTGACCAGGTAGCCGGGGCGGAGCTCGCTGTTGGCCGCTTGACTCATGTCAGGATCCTGACACACAATGGCCGATGTCAGGAGCCTGACATCAAAGGAGTTCCGCCATGGCCACCACCATCGACCCCGCCCAGCCGGTCGTCACCCTGATCAACGTCTTCACCGTGCGTCCCGAACGGCAGGCCGACCTGGTCGCACTGCTGGCCAGTGCCACCGAGGAGGTCATGGCCGACCTGCCCGGCTTCGTCTCCGCCAACATCCACGCCAGCACCGACGGCGTCCGGGTCGTCAACTACGCCCAGTGGTCCTCGGCCGAGGCGTTCCAGGCCATGCTGGCCAACCCCGCCGCCCAGCCCCACATGGCGGCCGCCGCCGAGGTCGCCGAGTCCTTCGAGCCGCATCTGTACGCCGTGGAGTCCGTGCACCCGCTAGCGTGATCACATGGGGCTCTCCGCAGCGGAACTGTTCGATCACCTCGGCCGGGACTACGAGACAGCGTTCGCCGACTTCGCCGCCCAGCGGGAGGAAGTGGCCTGGCTGCTCGACGAGCTGCCGCCCCGGTCCAAGGTGCTCGACATCGGCTCCGGCACCGGCCGACCCACCGCCGAGCTGCTGACCGCGGCCGGCCACGAGGTGACCGGCTACGACGTGTCGCCGCGCATGGTCGAGATCGCCCGCGAGCAGGTCCCGACGGCCCGGTTCGAGGTCGCCGACCTGCGCACGCTCACCCTGCCCGAGCAGAGCTGGGACGCGGTGGTCGCCTTCTATCCGCTGCTTCAGCTCACCCGGGCCGAGATCGACGCCGCCCTGGCCGCATTCGCCGGCTGGCTCAAGCCCGGCGGCCTGTTCCTGATGGCCACCGTGCCGGTCGACGCCGAGAACGTCGAGGTCGAGTTTCTCGGCCAGACCGCCGCCGGCGTGAGCAGCTACCCGCAGGACGTGTTCCGCCAGCGCCTCACCGACCTCGGCCTGGACGTGGTCCGGGAGCGCATGGCCGAGTTCGTGCCCAACCACATGGAGGCCGGCCCGGAGGTCGACCTGTTCCTGGCCGCCCGCAAGGGATGACGACGCGGCGGCGCTAATTCGGTCGACGGCGCCGACAGAATCGGCGGCATGGACTCGGTTCTGGTCAACTTCGTCTACGCGCCTCAGGTCGGCCACGCCATCGAGGCCCTGCACTACGCGCTCGGCTACCACGCCGCCGACCCGTCCCGCCGCATCGGCGTGGTCCTCAACGCCAACACCCCGGCCGAGCTGGCCACCTGGTGCCCCTTCGTCGACGAGGTCCACACCATCGACCTGGATCTCTTCGACCCCGCCACCGACGCCCGCGCCCAGCTGGCCGAGATCAGCAAGGACTGGGACCACGTGGTCGCCGACGCCCGGTCGGCGCAGCCCGCGCAACGGGACTTCTTCCCGGGCCTGGCGGCCTACTACGACCAGGCGGACGCGTACTTCCCCGGCGCCAAAGGCTTCGCGGGCTTCAAGAAGGCGCCCTCGTACGCACCGAGGCAGCCCCTGCGCCTGGATCTCCCGCAGTCCGAACGCACCGGGTTCACGGTCCTGCTCGGCGGCAGCGCGGAGCGCCACATGTACCCGACGGTGGCGTCCTGGGAGCCGATCCTGTCCGCGCTGGCGGAACGCCTGCCGGGCACGGAGTTCCGGCTGCTGGGCAAGCTGGCCAAGGACGGCCGCACGAGCACGACGTACAGCCGTGACGAGTACGAGCGGCTGGCGGCGGCCGTGCCCGGCGCGCGGCTGGCGCTGGACCTGCCGCTGCGGGACCAGCTGTGCCTGGTCGGCGCGTCGAAGGTCTTCCTGTCGCCGCACACCGGGTTCGGCATGGCCGCGCTGGCCACCGGCACCCCGTGGCTGTGCCTGTCGGGCAACCGCTGGCCCGAGTTCTACTTCAACGACGGCGTGCCGTTCTACTCCGTCCTGCCTGATCGCTCCCGTTTCCCCTGCTACACCATGGTCGACCCCGAACCGGAGCCCGTCGCGGACGAGGGCCCGCGCACGCCGAGCATGTCGGCCGCCCGGATCCGGGCGGACCTGCCGGAACTGCTCGACGCCGCGACGCTCCTGGCCGGCGGTGGCCTGGACTACGCCACCGCGCTGGCCGGCCACCGCGACCGGCTCGCGCGGTGCTGGGGCGGCGACCGCTCGATGATGTGGTCGATCGACAACGTGCTGGCCGGCGACTAGCTGACGGCGGCCAGCAGTGCGCTGCGCTGAGCGGTGCCCACCCCGCCCACGCGGCGCGATTCGGCGATCTCGCAGCCTCGCATCAGCTCGGCGGCGCGCACCGGGCCGACCCCCGGTAACGCCTTGATGACGGCGATGATCCGCGTCTTGCGGACCACCTCGTCGGTCTCGGCGCGCTCGAAGACTTCCGGCAGCTGCACGGTCCCCGCCTTGAGTCCGGCCAGCAGCTCGGCGCGGGCCTTGCGGGCGCGCTGAGCCTTGGCCAGCGCTTCGGCACGCTGCTGGGCCGTGAGTGCGGGCAGAGCCATGGTGATCCCTTCGACGTCGATGCGGTGATGCGGCGATCTCCGATAATGGCCTCGGCGAGCCCGCCGTCACGCGCATTCGACGATCTGCGCAAGAAACCACCCGGTCAGCGCAACGCGGTTGACCTCATGGTGAGAGTTCCGGCCACGGCGTCCAGGTCTGCGACCAGGCCAAGGGGCACCGTGAGCTGCGCGGGGCAGTGTCCGAAACCCATTTCCCACGCGATGGGCACGCCGAGCCCGCCGAGCCGGTCGAGCATCATGGCGCGCACGTGCGCGAGCTCGCCGCAGTCGGTCCAGGACCCGAGCGCGATGCCGGCGACGCCATCGAACCAGCCCGCACGCAGCAGTTTCGTGACGATCGCGTCCAACCGGTACGGATCCTCGTTCACGTCTTCGAGCACCGCGACGGCCCCGTCCGGCGCGGGCACGGCGCCCCTGGCGGCGAGGCCGGCGGCCAGCAGGCTCGCGTTGCCGCCGACAACCACACCGGAGGCGCGGCCCGCAACCAACGAGCCCGCCCCGGGCCGCGTCAACACCCGAACGGCGTCGGGTTCGAACACGGTCGAGTGGAGATGGGATTGGGCCTGCTCGTCGGCGGTGAAGGCCAGCGTGGCCACCATCGGCGCGAACAGGGTCGCCAGCCCCAGCCGGGCGCCGATGTGCTCGTGCAGCACGGTCACGTCGCTGGAGCCGGCGAACACCTTCGGCCCGGCCGCGGCCATCGCGTCCCAGTCGAGCAGGTCGGCGATCCGCAGGCAGCCGTAGCCGCCGCGGACGCAGAACACCGCAGCCACCTCCGGGTCGCACCACGCGTCCTGGAGGTCGGCCGCGCGGTCGGCGTCCGTGCCGGCGAGGTAGTCCAGCGTCGGATGCCGATCCAGCACGTGTTTGCCCACGCGTACCCGCAGCCCCCAGGACTGCACGATGGCGATGCCCGCCTGCAACACCAGAGGCGGCGGGGGACCGGCCGGCGCGACCAGCGCCACCAGGTCCCCGGCCTTGAGCCGCTCGGGCCGTCGTCGATCCGAGGTCACGTGCGCAGCGCCAGCCTCGGCACGTCCTCCGGCTCGAACTCCAGCACCTGCCCGTAGAACGACAGCTCCGCCTCCAGCGCCGCCTTGATCGTCTCGGCCCGGCGGAATCCGTGCTGCTCACCGGGGAAGCCGATGTACGCGTGCCGAATGCCCAGGCCCTCGATGGCCCGCGCGAACGCCTCGGTGTGGGCCGGCGGGCAGACCTCGTCCTCCAGGCCCTGCAACAGCAGGATCGGGCCGGTCAGCTTGTCCGGCCGCTCGCTGGGCGAGCGCTCCAGGTAGATCTCGCGGGACGTCGCCAGCGGACCGATCAGGCCGTCCAGGTAGCGGGACTCGAAGTCGTGCGTCTCGCCGCTGGCGAAGGCCACCATGTCGATGGCCGGGAACATGGCGTTGCCGCAGGCGAACGGCGACGGCATGGTCATCGCCGCGGCCGTGGTGTAGCCGCCGGCGCTGCCGCCCCGGATGGCCAGCCGCGCCCGGTCGGCGCTGCCCTCGTCGGCCAGTGCCACTGCCACGGCGGCGCAGTCCTGCACGTCGACCACGCCCCACTGGCCGCGCAGCCGCTCACGGAACTTCCGGCCGTAGCCGGTGGAGCCGCCGTAGTTGACCGCCACCACGCCGATGCCGCGGCTGGTGAAGTAGGCGAAGTTCAGGCTGAGCGTGCCGACCACGTCGCCGGTCGGGCCGCCGTGCACGTGGACCAGGTACGGCGGCAGCTCGCCCTCGGGGGCGGCGAAGTCCGGGTTGGTCGGCGGGTACACGAAGGCGGGGATCCGCTCCCCGTCCGGGCTGGTGAAGATCCGTTCCTGCGGCGTCGGCAGGTAGGCCACGTCCAACGGCAGCGGCTCGGTCGTGGTCAGCTCGTCCAGCTCGCCGGTGGCCAGGTCCAGCCGCGCGACCACGTCCTCGGTGTGCGGGCCGGCGGCGATGCCGACGACCACGCCGTCCTCCGCCGCCAGCTGCCCCAGCCACACCGGCAGATCGGTCTCGACGTCGGTGACCGTGCCGCTGCGCTCGTCCAGCACCGCCAGCGCCGTGCCGCGCACGATGGCGTGCCGGCCGTTGCCCAGCGGCGCGAACCAGCTGCCGCCCAGCCGCCACAGCGGCCCGCCCAGCTCCTCCTCGCACAGCGCGAGGTTGGTCGCGGCCCCGTCCAGCGTGATCCGGTGCAGGTTCCACCAGCCCTGCGGGTCCGCCAGCACCAGCAGCGAGTCCGGGCTCTCCCACCGGTGCTGGCACACCGACTCGGCCGGGCCGCCGGCGATCACCCGGTGCTCGCCGATCGTGCCGTCCTCGGTCAGCTCGGCCACGCACAGCTCGTTGCCGTCCCACGGCATCGCCGGGTGGTTCCAGCCCAGCCAGGCCACGTGCCGGCCGTCCGGGGACGGCTTGGGCGCGGACATGAAGTGGTGGCTCGCGGCGAGCACCCGCACCTGCTGCGACCCGTCCAGCGGCAGCGCCACCAGCTCGCGGCGCACGTTCACGTTGGCGTCCGACAGCTGGGTCTCCCGCACGCACCACACCTCGGCGCCGTCCGGGCTCGCGGTCAGGTCGGCGTACCGGTCGCCGTGCTCACGGGCCGGCTCCGGGCTCAGCGGCGACGGCGTCGCCGCCTCGTCGTCCGGGTCGATGACGTACACCCGCTGATCGACCCAATGGGTGAAAACGATCTTGCCGTCCACGAACGCCCACGGCCGGCCGCCGTACTCGTGGACGCGGTTGCGGACGTTCCACGGCGCGGCCAGCACCTGCCGGGGCTGCCCACCGGGCGCGCCCGAACGCATCAGCGCCACCCGGCCGCCCTCGTCGGGACGGCTCTCGGCCCACCAGGTCTCCCCGTCGCGCAGGTCGACCCACTGCACCGAGCCCCCGGCCGCGGCCACGTCCTGAGCGGCGAGCGGGGACACCCACGTTCCGTACGAAGCGATCTTCACCACGCCACGACCCTAACCAATCCCGCCCGCCGCGCGGCGGGCCCTTCGCTGACTGTCATGGACTCGTCCGTCAACGAACGAGGGTGCCGACCGCCGCTGGCGGCGGTTCGTAGGCTTGCTGCTGCCGTCCTGGCTGGCTGCCAGGATGGGCGCTGCGTCTGGGCGCATGACGTCGCCCCAGCGCTGCGCACCGCGTGTTGCGGTGTTGAGCGCCGCGTTGTGGTCGGCGTGCCCAACGAAGTCACACCGGCCACAGTGGAACACCGCCTGACTGCGGCGGTTGCGTTTGTCGACGTGCCCGCAGGTGTGGCAGGTCTGCGAGGTGTAGGCCGGATCGACGCTTCTGCACATCGAACTTCCGGAACACCTGATCGGCATGCATCTGCCCGGCCAGCCAGGACGCGGCCGCCCATGTCACGACGACGGGAACCCGATACAGACGTGGACCGGCGACGCGACGGGTTCGCCGACCGTGAAACCGGAGGGGGACGTGCGGCCCCGGTGGACGCCATCCCTTAGGGTCATCAGTGCCATGGCTCGTGTCATTCATGTATTCCGCCAGCCCGACCGGTTCGTTGCCGGAACCGTCGGGGAACCTGGTGACCGCACCTTCTACCTGCAGGCGGCCGAGGACGGCCGCCTGGTCAGCGTGGTGCTGGAGAAAACGCAACTGACCGTGCTCGCCGACCGGATCGGCTCGCTGCTGGAGGAGGTGCAGCGGCGTTTCGGCGCCGAGGTGCCCGACAGCCCGCCCGACGACCTGGTCGACACCGAGCCCCTGACGGTGCCGGTCGAGGAGGAGTTCCGCGTCGGCACCATGGGCCTGGGCTGGGACGCCGACTCGACCGCCGTGGTGGTGGAGCTGTTGGCCGCCACCGAGGACGAGGTCGACGAGGCCGTCGTGCTGGACGACACGGAGGAGGGCCCGGACGCGGTCCGGGTGTTCCTCACGCCGCCGGCCGCCCGCGCCTTCGCCGTCCGCGCCGACCGGGTCGTCAACGCCGGCCGCAAACCCTGTCCGCTGTGCGAGGAGCCGCTCGACCCCAGTGGTCACGTCTGCCCGAGGCAGAACGGCTACCGCCGCACCGAGGACAGCTGAGGCCGGCGGTGCTGCCCACCGACCCCGGGGCGCTGGAGCTGGTCGAGCGCGGTCGGATCGAGGTGACCGGACGGTTGGTGGACGCCTCGAACGCGACGCTGTTCGGCACCATCAGCCACCACGGCGTGCAGGCCAACTGCGTGTACAAGCCGATCAACGGCGAGCGCCCGCTGTGGGACTTCCCGGACGGCACGCTGGCCGGCCGCGAGGTGGCGACCTACCTGGTGTCGAAGGCCGCCGGCTTCGACGTCGTGCCGCCCACGGTGTTACGGCCGGGCCCGTTCGGGCCCGGCATGGTGCAGCTGTGGGTGGACACCGACGAGGACGCCGACCTGATCGACATCGTGTCGGTGGACGACGTGCCCGAGGGCTGGAAGGCGGTGCTGCACGCCACCGACCGGTACGGCGACCCCGCCGTGCTGGTGCATGCCGACCACCCCCGGATGCGGCTGATGGCGGCGATGGACGTCGTCGTCAACAACGCCGACCGCAAGGGCGGGCACGTGCTGCACACCGCGACGGACGCGGTGTACGGCGTCGACCACGGGATCTGCATGCACGCCGAGTCCAAGCTGCGGACCGTGCTGTGGGGCTGGCTGGGCGAGCCGCTGCCGGCCGAGGCGGTGGAGGCGCTGCGCAAGCTGCGGGCCGGCCTCGACGGGGACGTCGCCGAGCAGGTCGCCGAGCACCTGACCCGGCGCGAGGTGTCGGCCCTGATCACCCGCACCGAGCTGCTGCTGGCCGCCGGCGCCTACCCCGAGCCCTCCGGCGAGTGGCCCGCCATCCCCTGGCCCGCCTTCTGACGCCTCTCCCTCATGCAGGGAAGGACGCCTTACCCTCGTTGAACGCGGGTAAGGCGTCCTTCCCTGCATGAGACCTAGCCGCGAAACGCGCGTATGTCCTCCAGCGCCCGTGGCCATTCCCGCTGCTGCTTCCGGGCCAGCCGGATCATGTTGCGGTAGTACGACTCCGCCTCCGTGACGATGGCCTCGACGAGCATGTCCGCCGGGCAGAACCGTCGCACCGAGACGCCTCGGCCGGTGAAGGAGATCTGCGCGTTCCGGTCGGCCAGGTGGGCCAGACCCAGCTCGTACGGCAGCGAGCACAGCCCGACCGTCACGTCGGCGCCGTTGGCGAATTCCTTGGTCCGGTACCACAGAGAGCCCCAGAACCAGTCGATGGCGTCCACGTAGGTCTCGTCGATCACCGGCCGCCCCTTGACCTCGATCGTGGCGACGCCGTCGAAGTACTCGTCCCGGCCCACGCGCAGCGTCGGGGTGCTGTCGTCCAAGCGGACCAGCTCACCCTTCGACGCGACAAAGGTGCGGATCCGCACGTCCATGATCACTCCGAGGTCCGGGCCGCGGTGCGGAACTGGCCGGGTGCCTGGCAGCGGGAGCGCCGGAAGGCCCGGCTGAACGCGTACACCGAGGTGTAGCCGACGGAGCGGGCGATGGCGTCGAGGGTGTCGTCGGTGTCCCGCAGCCGGACCGCGGCGAGGTCCATCCGCCACCGGGTCAGGTAGTCGGCCGGCGCGGTGCCGACCGCGGCCCGGAAGCGGCGGGTCAGGGTGCTGCGGGAGATCGTCAGCTTGGCCGCCAACGACTCCGTGGTCCACGCCCGCGCCGGCTCCTCGTGCAGGGTGGCCAGCGCCGCGCCGACGACCGGATCGTCGAGCGCGCTGAGCCAGGTCCCGCGAACCTCCGGCGGGCCGCCGGCCAGCCAGACCCGCAGCAGCTGCACCAGGGCGATGTCCACCAGCCGGTTGAGCACGTAGCCGATGGCGAGCTGCGGGTACGCCAGCTCCCGGGACAGCAGACGGACGGTGTCGTCAAGGCAGGTCCCGCCGTTGTCCGCCTTGATGTGGAGGACCGTCGGCAGCACCGCCATGACCTGGGTGTTCACGGTGGGGTCGTACGTGTAGGTCGCGCCGAGAATGTGCGTCTGCACCTCGCCCGCGCCCAGCCGGACCACGGAGCCGTCGGCCATCACCTCGTCGGCGTTGCAGCCCGGGCACGGGGTGAGCGGCACGCCGGGGGCGCTGCTGATGCCGTGCGGGGTGCCGTTGGTGAGCAGCACGACGTCCCCGGGCATGAGCTGCCGTGGCTCGTCGCGCGCCACCGTCAGCCAGGCCGTGCCCGAGGTGACGGCGTAGAACGTGGCCCCGTTGAGCGTCGACCACGACAGGCCCCAGGTGCCGCCGGCCTCGATCCGCGCGCCGACCGTGCCGCGCACTCCGCCGACGGCCAGCGCATCCGTCAGGAGGTCCATGCCACCGATGCTAGTGCGCCAATCGGATATGGATCTGGCTGTTCCAGCTATCGAATGCGCCACCTTGTGCCTCGTAGGGTCGAGTCATGACCGAGATCACCGACTTCACCGAGTTCAACCGGCAGGTCATCGCCGAGTTCCGGGCCAACGGCGGCAAGGCCGGCGGCGCGGTCGAGGGCATGCCGCTGGTGCTCGTGCACCACACCGGGGCCAGGTCCGGGGCCGAGCGGATCACGCCGCTCGTGCCGTACGTCGACGGCGACCGGATCTTCATCTTCGCCAGCAAGGGCGGCAGCCCCGAGCACCCCGCGTGGTTCCACAACCTGGTGGCCAACCCTGACACCGAGGCCGAGTACGGCGCCGAGCGCTTCCCGGTCGTGGCCCGCGTGCTGTCCGGCCCCGAGCGCGACGACATCTACAGCCGGCAGGCCGCCGTCCAGCCCCAGTTCGGCGACTACGCGCAGCGCACCGACCGGCTCATCCCGGTCATCGAGCTCGTCCGCCGGTGATCGACGTCACGCCGGGAAAGAATCCCGGGCAGTATGGGAGTTTGCCCTCCTGACACCCGGTTTCGCAGCGGTCAGCCTCGTCGACAGCACAATCGACGAGGGGACGCCATGCGATCGAGATGGGTAGCCGGCACGCTCGCCGCGCTCGGCCTGCTGACGGTGCTCGCGCCGGCGGCGCAGGCCACGCCGGCGGCGCTCGGCATCGTGACAACGCTGGCCGGCGACGGCTATCCGCGGTACCCGCGGCCGGGCAACGCCACGAGCCTGTACAACCCGGAGGGCATCGTCGCCCGCAACGGCGGCGGCTTCTTCACCGACACGTTCAACCACCGCATCCTGCGGCTGGACACGAACGGCAAGGTCGACCTCGTGGCCGGCACCGGCGAGGCCGGCTTCAGCGGCGACGGCGGCAATCCCCAGGCGGCCCGGCTGAACGCGCCGATGGGCCTGGCCATGGACGATGCCAACGCGATCTACTTCGCCGACCGGGACAACGCCCGGGTCCGCAAGATCTCCAGCAACGGCATCACCACCATCGCCGGCAACGGCGGCAGTGGCTTCGGCGGCGACGGCGGGCCCGCCACCAACGCCGCGCTCGCCGGGCCCAACGGCGTCGCCGTCGACAAGGCCGGCAACGTCTACGTCGTGGACACGTTCCACCACCGCATCCGCAAGGTCACCCCGCAGGGCGTGATCAGCACGGTGGCCGGCAGCGGTCCGTCCGACCCGTTCGGCGGCGCGTTCGCCGGCGACGGCGGCCTGGCCGTCAACGCCCGGCTCAACGGCCCGACCTCGGTGGCCGTCGCCGGCGACGGCACGCTGTACATCGCCGACTCCGGCAACCGCCGGGTCCGCCGGGTGACGCCCGACGGCGTCATCTCCACCTATTCCACGTTCTGGGCCGGCACCGTGGCCGTCGACAGCGCCGGCAACCTGTTCATCACCCGGCAGGACGTCGACGTGGTGATGAAGGTGCCGCTGAGCGGCGCCCCGTTCGTCGTCGCCGGCAACGGCAGCGCCACCACGTCCGGCGACGGGGGACCGGCGACCCAGGCCGGCGTGCCCGCGCCGACCGGGGTGTCGGCGGACACCGACGGCTCGGTCCTGATCACGCAGGCCGACAGCCACGTCCGCCGGGTCGCCCCGAACGGCGTCATCAGCACCCCGGTCGGCGGCGGCACCGGCGTTCCGGCGGTGAACGGTCCGGTCGCCGGCATCGCCGTCGACGCCGGCAGCATGCTGTTCGACCCCAGCGGGGCCATCGTGTTCGTGGACCACTACCGGATCCGCAGGCTGGCCGACGGCGTGTTCAGCACCCTGGTCGGCAACGGGTTCCCGGGGACGGGTGGCGACGGCGGCCCGGCCTCGCAGGCCCAGCTGGACAGCCCGGGCGGCATCGTGCTGGCCCCCGACGGCTCGCTGTACGTCTCGGACGGCAACGTGATCCGCAAGGTGTACCCGGACGGCACCATCCGCCGCTACGCCGGCACCGGCACGTACGGCTCCACCGGGGACGGCGGTCCGGCCACGCAGGCCACGTTCGGCTTTCCCGGCAGCCTCGCCCTCGACCGCGCCGGCAACCTCTACCTGACCGACCGGGGGAGCCAGCGGATCCGCAGGATCGACACGGACGGCGTCGTCACCACCGTGGCCGGCACCGGCGACCCGCTGGGTCCGCTCGGCGACGGCGGCCCGGCCACCCAGGCGAGTCTGTACTCGCCCGGCGCGATCGCGTTCGACCCCGCCGGATCCCTGTACATCGGCGACACCGTGCACTACCGGCTGCGCAAGGTGACCAACGGAATCATCACCACGGTCGCCGGCAACGGCCAGGAGGCCTTCTCCGGCGACGGTGGCCCGGCCACTCAGGCCGGGCTGACCGTCGGAGGCTTCGCGTGGGACGCCACCGGCGCCCTGTACCTGTCCGACTTCAAGAACAGCCGGATCCGCAGGATCACCCCGCAGGGCGTGATCAGCACCGTCGCCGGCACCGGTGTCGCCGGCTTCAACGGGGACAACCAGCTGGCCACGGCCACCCAGCTGAACTACCCCGGTTCGGTCCTGGTCGGCCCGGACGGCTCCCTGACCTTCGCCGACACGATCAACTTCCGGATCCGCAAGATCACGTTCAACGGCTAGCTCGCCCCGTCGCGGACCTGACGGTCGCCCAGCGGGGCCTTGAGGGTCACGGTGGTCTCGAAGGTGGCGGCGATCATCGGCTGCTCGCCGCCGCACTTCGCGCCCGGGACCTGGCCCAGCCGCACGGTCACGGTGACGGCGTCGCCGGTCTCGGCGACGTCCACCCGACCCAGCTTGGCGCATTCGGCCCGGCCGCCGGCGGTGTACTGGACGACGAGATTGTCGCCGTCGCCGGCGGTGGCCCGGTCGAAGCGGGTCGGGCGCAGCTCGACCACGGTGGGATCGGGCGTGGCGTGGTTGAGGCCGGTGGGGAAGTCGCCGGTGGGCATGGGCAGGCTCGTGGAGGTGACGTCGCCGGCGCCGCTGCCGGCGCCGGGCTGGGCGGTGCCGCAGCCGGCCAGGAGCAGCAGCAGGCCCAGGGCGGCGCCGACGTGAATTCTTCGCATCATGTCTCCCGGACGACGACCGACCGGTTTTCGGTTGCACCAATGCCGGGGATGCCGCGTGACGGCATCCCCGGGGTCATCCGATCGGTCTACGCGTGAATCATGTGGAGATATTGCGGACGGTGTTGTAGAGGCTCAACGCCTGATTGCCGTAGTAGGGCGAGTACATGTACTGCGGCAACGAGTTGTACTTGAAATCGTTGTGCCCGTTGATGTACCCCCAGTTGCCGTCGAACGACATCAGCCAGGCGCCGCCGGAGGAGCCGCCGGTCATGTAGTTGACCATGTAGATCGTGCCGCCGCCGCCGTCGTAGGTCGGCCCGTTCTCGCCGACCAGGCAGCACCCGTCGAACGGCGCGGCCTGCGGGTAGCCGAAGGCGTACACGTACTGGCCGATCGGGTAGTTCCAGGCGATGCCCTGGCCGCCCAGGTATTCGGTGATGCGCCAGCCGTTGGTGCGGTACAGCACGGCCGAGCCGACGTCGTTGGCGAAGTCGTTGTTGTTGTTGAACCAGGCCGTGGTGGTCCACAGCTGGTAGGCGTACCAGTAGCCGTAGGGCGCGGAGCCGTTGGCGTAGTTCGGCACGAACGTCCAGTTGGTGTTCCAGGCCTGCCCGTCGGACACGCAGTGCCCGGCCGTCCAGACCTCCGACTTGCCCTCGGTGTTGACCACCGTGGCCGAGCACACGTAGTTCAGGCCCAGGCTGGTGAAGAACACCTTGCCGTACGTGCGGGCCACCGGGTGCCCGACCGGGTAGTTCGGGTAGTACGCCGCCGGCGCCACGTCCGGCGAGCCGCCGCCGCCAGCCGCCTTGGGCTCGGCCTTCGGCGCGGCCGCGGCGACCTGGCCGGCCGGTCCGGCCGGGACGCCGCGTGCCTGCGACCTGGACCCGTCCGCGTTCTTCACGGCCGGGATCTCGCTCTCCGGTCTGGCCTGTCTCATGCGGTCCGGCGTCCAGTAGGCGGCCAGCGCCTGCTCGTGCGCGTCGACCCCGGAGCCGTGCGTCGTGGCCGCCACGTCCGGGCTGAGCCCGGCCGGGCCGGACACGACGTCGGTCCCCGTCGCGGCGCTCGCGCCGCCCGCGGCCAGCCCGGCCGCCAGCAACGCGGCGGCCGCCGCCGCGCCGAACGCGGCGAATTGTTTGCCGAGTTTCATGGATCCCTTCCCAGTCCCCATTGAACGGACACACACTCGGGAAATTGCGTCACCAACGGTAGTGACGTCTTCACACGCGGAAACACCTCCGTTCGGTCGCACGGCACAATTCGCGCGCCACCCGAGCCAAATGCGTGAAGGGTTCTTGTCAATAGGCAAACACAGGGCTGGTCTGTCAGGTGCATGCGCCGTTGTCCCGCCATTCGGGTGCCGGGTGCGGGAATCACCGACGTGATTCGACCCTACGAACGGCCCCGGCCGGTCGGGCCAGCGGTCACGGTCGCCGCCGGGCGCAAGGGTGTGGGCCGGCCGTCTCACTCCGGATGGCTACCGTCACCGCGCCGCTGCGGACTGCATCCGCAGCAAGGTCCGGCATCCTCTGGTCGACGGGTGAGTGTCCGACCCGGGTGGTTCCATTCGACGTGTCGGTGCGAACCGATCCGAGGAGGGACCCACCATGCAGTACGCGTTGCTGATCGCCGGTGACCACGAGCCCACGCCCGATGAGCTGGCCCTGGGCTGCGGCGGCTGGTCGGAGGAGATGGCCGGTCGCGGCGTCGTCCGCGGCGGGGCCGGCCTGCGGCCGTCGACCGAGGCGACCACCGTGCGGGTGCGGGACGGCGAGGTGCTGCTGACCGACGGCCCGTTCGCCGACACCAAGGAGCAGATCGGCGGGCTCGTGCTGATCGAGTGCGCCGATCTGGACGAGGCGGTGGAGATTGCCTCCCGGCACCCGGCCGCCGGCTACGGGATGATCGAGATCCGGCCGCTGTTCGCGCCGTGACCTCGGTCGACGCCGCCGTCGCCGCCGCCTTCCGGGAGGAGTGGGGCCGCGTCGTGGCGACGCTGATCCGGGTCACCGGCGACTGGGACCTGGCCGAGGAGTGCGCCCAGGAGGCGTTCGCGGCCGCGGTCCGGCAGTGGCCGGTGGAGGGAGTGCCGCGCAGACCGGGCGCGTGGCTGACCACGATCGCCCGGCACCGCGCCACCGACCGGATCCGTCGGGAGGCGGTCGGCGCGGCCAAGCTCCGTGAGGTGGCGGTCACCATGCACGAGCCGTCGGAACCGCTGGTGAACGACGCGGGCATCGAGGACGACCGGCTGCGGCTGATCTTCACCTGCTGCCATCCGGCCCTGGCGTTCGAGGCGCAGGTGGCGCTGGCGCTGCGCACGCTGGCCGGGCTGGGCATGGCCGAGATCGCCCGGGCGTTCCTGGTGCCGGAGACGACCATGGCCCGGCGGGTCGGGCGGGCCAAGGCGAAGATCCGCAACGCCGGCATCCCCTACCGGGTGCCGCCGGCGCATCTGCTGCCCGAGCGCACCACCGCCGTGCTGGGCGTGCTGTACCTGATGTTCAACGAGGGGTACAGCACGCCGGAGCGGCGGGCGCTGTGCGACGAGGCGATCCGGCTGGCCCGACTGCTGGTTCAGCTCATGCCGGACGAGCCGGAGGCCGGTGGCCTGCTGGCGTTGATGCTGCTGCACGACTCCCGCCGCGACACGCGCCTCGACGCCGACGGCGATGTGGTGCTGCTGGCCGACCAGGACCGAAGTCGTTGGGACGCAACGCAGATCGCCGAGGGGCGGGCGGTGTTGGCGCGGGTCATGAGGCTGGCTCGGCTCGGGCCGTACCAACTGCAGGCGGCGATCGCCGACAGCCACGCCGCCGGCTCGGACTGGCCGCTGATCGCCCGCCTGTACGCCCAGCTCGCCATCGCCGTGCCGTCGCCCGTCATCCGGCTCAACCACGCGGCGGCGGTCGCGATGGCCGAAGGCCCAGCGGCCGGCCTCGCGCTGCTGGACGGCCTCGACATCCCCGGCTACCACCTGCTTCCCGCCACCCGCGCCGACTTCCTGCGCCGGCTCGGCCGCAACGCCGAGGCGGCAGTGGCGTACGAGCGGGCGCTGGGGTTGGCTACCGCCGAGGCCGACCGCCGCTTCCTGACCAGACGACTGACCGAGACGAGAGGACGGGCCATGGAGCCCAGCGTGATCGAACGGGCCGCGCAGCCCTACGTCGGCATCCGGCGCACCGTGACCATGCCGACCATTCCCGAGATCGCCGACCGCATGCCGGCGGTGTTCGCGTGGCTCACCGAGCGCGGCATCGAGCCCGCCGGCGCCCCCTTCTTCCGCTACCTGGTCATCGACATGGCGGGGGAGCTGGTGATGGAGGCCGGCTTCCCGGTCTCCGCCCCGGTCTCGGTCGAGGACGACGGCGAGGTCTTCGCCGACGTCCTCCCGGCCGGCCGCTACGTGTCGGTCACCCACCTCGGGCATCCCGGCGAGCTGCTCGGCGTGACCAAGCGCCTCAACGAGTGGACCGACGCCCAGGGTCTGCGCTGGGACGCCGAGCAGACCCCGGCCGGCGACAAGTTCGCCTGCCGGCTCGAGATCTACAAGACCGACCCCCGCGTCCAGCCCGACATGTCGCAGTGGGAGACCGAACTCGCCTTCAAACTTGCCGACTGACCCCGACGCGCTAAGCCAGCGCCTGGGAGAGGTCAGTCCAGATGTCGTCGATGTGCTCGATGCCGACGGACAGGCGGATGGTGCCCTCGGCGATGCCGGCGGCGCGCAGGGCGGCGGCATCGAGCTGGCGGTGGGAGGTGCTGGCCGGGTGCAGCGCCATGGTCTCCACACCGCCGAGCGACGCCGCGAGCTTCACCAGCCGGACGCCCTTGGTGAACGCGTAGCCGGCATCGCGGCCGCCGGCCAGGTCGAAGCTGACCACGCCGCCGAAGTCGGACAGCACCCGCCGGGCGACCTCGTGGTCGGGGTGGGTCGGCAGCCCCGGGTAGTGCACCTTCTCCACCGCGGGGTGGGCGGCCAGCAGCTCGGCGATGCGGCCGGCGTTGGCGCAGTGCTGCCGCATGCGCAGGGCCAGGGTCTGGATGCCGCGCAGGGTCAGCCAGGAGGCGAACGGGTCGATCATCGCCCCCATCTCCATGGTGTGGTGCCAGCCGTGGCGGTAGCGCTCGTCGTCGGCGAACACCAGGATGCCGGCGGTGACGTCGGAGTGGCCGCCGAGGTACTTGGTGATCGAGTGCAGCACGACGTCGGCGCCGTGCCGGATCGGCTGGCACAGCAGGGGCGTGGCGAAGGTGTAGTCCACGACCGTGACCAGCCCGGCCTCCTTGCCCGCCCGCAGGAACGCCGGCAGGTCGACGACCCGGGTCACCGGGTTGGCGATCGTCTCCAGGTAGAGCATCTTGGTGTTCGGCCGGACCGCGGCGGCCACCTCGGCCGGGTCCTCGCCGGGCACGTAGCTGACCTCGACGCCGAAGTGCTCGTGCAGGTACGACAGCGCCGCGAAGGTGCCGCCGTACAGGCAGTTCTGCGCGATCACGTGGTCGCCCGTCTTCAGCACGCCCATCAGCGCCGAGGTCACAGCCCCCATGCCCGAGGCCGTGGCCACCGCCGCCGCACCTCCCTCCAGCTCGGCCACCGTCTCCTCCAGCGCCCGGGTGGTCGGGTTGCCGTAGCGGCTGTAGACGAAGCCGCGGTCGGGGGCGCCGAGCGCCTCGGCCAGGGCGTCCGGGTCGTCGAAGGCGAAGTTGGACGCCTGGTAGAGGGGCACGCTGATCGGATGGGAGTTGGGCAGGGTCGGCGTGGGCTGGTGGACGACTCGCGTGGCTGGGTGCTGGTCCATGGCTTCGAGCCTGCTCGGCGGCGCGGCCCGGCGACAGCGCCAATCCCGGCTAGATTGGTTTGGTGACGGAGCCAATCCCGTGGCCGGTGGACCGGCTGGTGGCGCAGCTGGGCCGGTGGTCGGCCAGCCGGGGGCCGCTGTACCTGCTGCTGGCCTCGCGCCTGCGCCAGCTGATCGACTCCGGACAGCTGCCGCATCGGGCGATGTTGCCGCCGGACCGCACGCTCGCGCAGCGGCTGGCCGTCGGACGGAGCACGGTGGTCGCCGCCTACGAGCAGCTGCGGCAGGACGGCAAGGTCGACCGCCGCCAGGGCCGTGGCACCTGGGTGAAGCCGGCCGTGTCGGCCGGGGTCCGGCCGAACGCCGCCCCACCGGCGAACCCGCTGTTCGTCAACTATCTGGAGCCCATCGGCGAGGACGTGCTGTCGCTGGCCTGCGCCGCCCCGCAGGATCCGCCGCCCGAGCTGGCGTCGGCGCTGCGCCGGGCGATCGGACGGCTGCCGGCCGACGACATCGGCTACTACCCGCTGGGGCTGCCGGCTCTGCGGGAGGCGATCGCCGACCGGTACTGCCGGCAGGGGTTGGCCACGGCGCCGGCGCAGATCCTGGTCACCACCGGCGGGCAGCAGGCGTTGTCGCTGATCACGCAGCTGTTCCTGGCGCCCGGCGATCACGTCGTCGCCCAGACGCCGACCTATCCCGGGGCATTGGAGCTGTTCCGGCACGCGGCAGCCGTGATCACGCCCGTGTCGGCCGACGACCTGGCGGCGGCGCTGGTGTCGTCACGGCCGCGGCTGGCCTATGTCAACGCCACCAACCACAATCCGACCGGCGAGACCATGTCCGGTCTGGTCCGGCGGCGGCTGGTCGAGGCAGCCGGCGAGACCGTGGTGATCGACGACGAGGTGCAGGCCGACCTGTCCTTCGACGGCGTCCGCCCGCCCGGACTCGCCTCGTACGGTCCGGTGTTGACGGTCGGCTCGGTGACCAAGCTGCTGTGGGGTGGCCTTCGGGTCGGCTGGATCCGGGGCTCGGCCGGGGAGATCGCCCAGCTCGGGCGGCTCAAGGCCATTCACGACCTGGGCTGCGCGGCGCTGGAGCAGCTCGCCGTCGCCGACCTGCTGCCCCGGATCGAGCCGATCGTCGCGGAGCGGGTGGCCGGGCTCCGCGTGCGGCATGACCACTTGTGCGCCGAGCTGGGCAAACTCCTGCCCTCCTGGTCGTTCGAGCCCGCCGCCGGCGGGCAGTGCCTGTGGATTCGGCTGCCGGTCGGCGACGCCTCCTCCTTTGCCCAGGTCGCGCTGCGACACGGCGTCGCCGTCCTGCCCGGCTCGGCCCTCGGCGGTAGTCCCGCCCACCTGCGGATCCCCTTCACCGCCACGGTCACGCAGCTCTCCGAGGCCACCCGTCGCCTCGCCGCCGCATGGCGCGACTACCGCCCGACTACGGCTCCCTCGCCGGCATTGCACGCCCTGGTGGTTTGAGGTCCTACCGGGTGTAGCCGTCTTCCGCGGGCATCGGCGTGCCGGTAGGACGGTGGTATGAGGAGAGCTCACTTTGTCGCCGTCGCCGTGGTGGCCTTCGCGACGCTGACCGCCGCGCCCGCCGCCGCCGTTCCCGTGTCGCACCAGGATTCGGTGATGCCGGACCTGGTCGGCAAGACCGTGTGGGACGCCGACAACGCCGTTCCGTTCGGCACCCGGCTGCTGCTCGTCGACGGCACCGGCGCGCACCGCAAGGTCGCCTGGCCCGGCAGCTGGCAGGTCTGCAAGCAGGATCCGGCTGCCGGCACGCCCCTGACCGCCGCCACCGCCGTCACGCTCACGGTGGTGAAGCTGGAGGAGAAGTGCTGATCGGATGACCTGACCGTTCAGCCGGGGTCTAGGCCGCACGCACAAGCTGATTGGACCGTTCGCGCGCTGCTTTCACGAACGGAGGGGATGAGGATGGCTACTTCGCCTCACCCCCGACCACAGCGGCGCCACGGGGATCCGTGCGTGCCCATGGGAGTCACCCGGTATGAAGATGCCCAACGTCGTCGGCAAGACCGTGTTCCAGGCCAAGTGGATCCTCCCGACGTTCACCGAGTACGTGATCGTCAACCACAAGGCCAACGACCCCGGAATCATCCGACCGAGCAACTGGAAGATCTGCAAGCAGGAGCCCGCGCCCGGCACGAAGGGGGTCAAGCGGGTCGTGCTCACCGTCATCCGCAACGGCGAGACGTGCAAGGTCAGTCACTGACCGCGCCGGCGGTGATGTTGAGCGAGGTCGCCGTCATCGACGCCGCCAGGTCCGACGCGGCGAACACCGCCACGTTGCCCACGTCGGCGAAGGTGGCGGCGCGCTTCAGCATCGTCTTGGCCACCAGCATGTCGGAGATGCCGTAGCGGGCGTCCAGGTCCGGCGGGAGGCCCTCGGGGATGCCGCCGGAGTGCAGGCCGAGCACGCGGATCCCGTGCTGGCCGAGCTCCGACGCGAGCTGGCGGCGCAGGAAGTCCACCGCGTTGAGCGCCACCTGGAGGCCGCCGATGGAGTAGTCCCGCATGGGCTCGCCACCACCGTCGCCGCCGAACGTGAGGATGACTCCCGAGTGCTGGCGGATCATGTGCCGGGCGGCCGCCCGGGCCGTGACGAACGTCGACCGCACGGCGATGTGGATGGGCCGCTCGAAGTCCGCCAGCGTCATGTCGGCCAGCGGCGTGCCCTGGTGGTCGGCGATGTCGATGACGCTCACCGAGATGTCCACGCTGCCGTCCTTGGCCGCGACGGCGTCGGCGTGCGCGTTGACGGCGTCTTCGTCGAGGGCGTCGACCACCGCCGTCTCGGCCTGGCCGCCGTCGGCGCGAATGCGGTCCGCCAGCGCGGCCAGGGTCTTCTCCGTGCGGCCCGTGACGTGCACCTTCGCGCCTTCACGGGCGAAGGCCGTCGACATGGCCGTGCCGATTCCTCCCGCGGCCCCGTAGACGATCGCGTTCTTGCCGGCCAACAGCATGGCGTCAGTCCTTTCCGATCCGGTCGACGAGTTCGCCCAGCCAGTCCTGCCAGCGCGGGCGCTCCCTCGCGGCGACGGCTTCGGCATCAGGGCCGTACACCCGTCCGGTCACGTTGATCGACAGGGTCACGGCGTCCATGGGGAAGGCGGAGATCGCGAACATCGCCTCCGTGGTGCGCAGCAGCGCGAAGTACGGCCCCTGGTGCTCGACGACGCCGGTGATCAGCGGTCCGTCGCAGGCGGATCCCTCGATCCCCAGCTCCGCGAACATCTGCCGGCCGACCTGCGCCCGGGCCGTCTCCGGTGCGTTCACCGGCGTCATCAGGTCGATCCGGGCCGACGGCATCCCGGCGAAGTGCGTGGCGTAGACCCGCAGCACCTCCAGCGTCATCCGCCAGCCCTTCGCGGCCTGCTCCGCGATGTCGTCCCAGCCCTCGCCGTCCACCCGCAGGCTGTTGACCACCCGGAGCACGCAGCTGCCGTTGTCGCGGGCCGTGATCAGATACTCCGTCGCGAAGGTCGGATCCTCGTAGGCGAACCGGCCCGGCGGCTCCCAGCCGGTCAGCGTCGCGGTGGCGTCCGGCGCGAACGGCTCCCGGCGCACGTGCACCGTGTCTTCCTCGACGTCGACCTGGAACGACCAGGCCCCGCTGTCGGTGGTGATCGCCGCCCAGACCTGCTCCGGGCCGGCCGGGATCTCGACGCTCTCCTCGCTCATGCCTCGTCCTTCGGCTTCGGGTGCACCGCCAGGACCAGCCGCTGCCAGCGGCCGTCCGGGGCCCGCTCGTCGTGGTACTTCGCCGCCACGCGGGACACCGCCGCCGTGAGCTCGTCAGCGAAGGCGGCGCGGTCGGCCGGGCTGGCGAAGCGGATCTCCGTGTCCAGGGCGAACACCGGCACCGCCTTGCCCGCGGACGACGCCGCGCCGGCCAGCCGCCCGACCTCGCGGACCATCCGAGCCGCCAGCGCGATCAGGTACGCCGCCGACAGCGGGTTGGCCCTGGTCGGTGCCCCCAGCGGCGCCGGCGCGATCACGAAGCCCGCCGCCGTAGCCACCAGCAGCCGCTCCGTCAGTCCGCCCCAGGTGCGCGTCTCCGCCACCTCCACCAGGCCGTGCGCCTCCAGCTGGCGCAGGTGGTAGTTCACCTTCTGCCTGGTCAGGCCCACCTTCGCCGCCAGCGTCGCCGCCGAGGCCGGCTCCCTCAGCTCGGCCAGCAGCCTGGCCCGCACCGGGTCCAGCGCCACCATCGCCGCCGCCGGCTCCGCGATCACCTCGACGTCCCGCATGCCCCCAGCACACCCTTGACAACTATATTTGTCAAGGGCCGTATCTCGGTTGCACGCACCCGTTGCCGCTGGTTAGACCTATGGCCGTGCTGATTCGCCGCGAGATCCCCGCCGATGTCGACGCCATCCGCGCCGTCGTCGCCGCCGCCTTCGCCCCGTCCCCGGCCGAGGCCCTGCTCGTCGACGAGCTCCGGGCCGATCCAGGCTGGCTACCAGCGCTTTCCCTTGTCGCCGTCGACCCTGCCGGCGCCGTCATCGGCCACGTCGCCTGCACCCGGGCCCACGTCGACGATGCCCCGGTCCTCGGGCTCGGTCCGCTCAGCGTCCATCCCGACCACCACATCCGTGGTGTCGGCAGCGCCCTCGTGCACGCCGTCCTCGGCGCCGCCGACGCCCTGTCCGAGCCCCTCGTCGTCCTGCTCGGCAATCCCGCCTACTACCACCGCTTCGGCTTCGTCCTCAGCGACCAGCTCGGCATCCGGCCGCCGGTCCCGGGCTGGCAGCCGCACTTCCAGGTCCGCACCCTGGCCGCGTACACCCCTGCCCTTCGGGGCGACTTCACCTACGCGGAGCCCTTCTCCCGGGTCTGAACGCCGACATCATCGAGCCATGGCCGCTACCCACATCCCCATCGTCGACGCCCGCCCCTGGCGTCTGTGGGACCTATCCGTCGAAACCGGATTCGGCCCGGGGCGCCGGACCGTATCGTGGCCCGGCGAAGATCACTTGTCGCCTGCGCCGGAATGAGGTCGATGTGGAGCAGCGGACACTGTCCGACGGCGGGTCCGGGCTGGGCGTGAGCGCGCTGTGCCTGGGCACCATGTACTTCGGCACCACCGTCGACGAGCCGGCGGCGTTCGCCGTGCTCGACCGGTTCGTCGAGGCCGGCGGCACGTTCATCGACACCGCCAACACCTACTCGTTCTGGGTGCCCGGCGGCACCGGCGAGGAGAGCGAGTCCCTGCTGGGCCGGTGGCTCGCGTCCCGGTCCGTGCGGGACCAGGTCGTGCTGGCCACCAAGGTCGGCGCCCTGCCCGACCCTCCCGGCGCCGCTTGGCCCGAGCACGCCGAGGGCCTGTCCCGCGGCGTCGTCCGGGCTCAGGCCGAGGCCAGCATGCGCCGCCTGGGCACCGATCACCTCGACGTCTACTACGCCCACATCGAGGACCGTCGCACCCCGCTCGACGACACCGTCGCCACCTTCGCCTCCCTCATCGCCGACGGTCTCGTCCGTGTCGTCGGCTGCAGCAACCACGCCGCGTGGCGCGTCGCCGCCGCCCGCCAGATCGCCCACACCGCTGGCCTTCCCGGCTTCACCTGCGTCCAGCAGCGCCACACCTACCTACAGCCCCGTCCCGGCGCCGACTTCGGGGCCAACCCCCACATCAGCGACGAGTGGCTCGACTACGCCCGTGAGGACCCCGACCTCACCGTCCTCGGCTACTCCGCCCTGCTCTCCGGCGCCTACACCCGCTCCGACCGCCCCCTGCCCGAGCAGTACGACCACCCCGGCAGCCAGCGCCGCCTCGCCGTCCTCTCCGACGTCGCCCGTGAGCTCGGCGCCACCCCCAACCAGGTCGTCCTCGCCTGGCTGCTGCGCTCCGACCCGCCCGTCCTCCCCGTCCTCGGCGTCAGCTCCGTCCCCCAGCTCGACGAATGCCTCGGCGCCCTCGACCTCAAGCTCGACGACGAGCTCCGCCACCGCCTCGACGTCGCTGGGTGACAGGTAGCCTGCGGTGTCGTGGACTTGTTGCCTCCCGAGGAGTACGCGGCCCAGCTGAACCGCAAGTACACCTCCGCGGGGGTGCTGTTCCGAGACATGCGTTCGCGAGTACTGCTCGTGGAGACGTCCTACAAGCCGGACTGGGAGATTCCCGGCGGTGTCGGGGAGGCCGACGAGCCGCCTTGGACAACGGCCTCCCGCGAGGTTCGTGAGGAACTCGGGCTCGACCGCCCACCCGGTCGGCTGCTTGTCATCGACCACAGGCCTGCGGCCCCTCCCATGCCGGAAGGGCTCGCGTTCATCTTCGATGGAGGGACCGTGACGGAGGCCGACGTCGCCTCCGTCCGCCTGTCCGATCCCGAGATCGTCTCCGTCGGGCTGTTCACCATGGATGAGGCCGCCGAGCGGCTGATACCTGTGCTCGCCAGCCGTATTCGTGCGGCACTGCAGGCACAGCTCACCGACACGGTCTCACTGTGCGAGGCGGGCAGACCCGTAGTCACATCCGCTCCAGGTCTTCGCGGGTGAGCAGGGACCGCGCGTCGTTTCAAGCCGCAGTGCAGATGTGACTGGGCTTTTTGTGGGCATCGTGCTTCACTCAAGGCATGCCCACAAAAAGCCCACTACAGGAACAGGTGGTCGACGCGGTCGGGCGCCTCGTGCGGCACGGGCTGCCGGTGACCCCGGCCGCTGCCGACCTGGTGCTGCTGGAGTTGCGCGGTGTCATGGCCCGGGCGGTTGACCCCACCGATCCGGCGAGCCGCACCGCGGCGCTGGACGGCACATTGCGTGGACTACTCGCCCGATTCCCCGATGCCCGCTACGCGGCGGCGGCCCGCGCGTTGTTCGGACTGCCGCCGGCCAAGACCGGCCTCAACCTCACCGCCCGCCGCGAGCTGGCGGCTGCGCAAGCCGGCCACGAAGTGCACCACTTCCGCAAGCGGGTCGAACCCCGGCTAATCGAGAAGCTGGCCTGGGACCTGCTGGCCGATGCCGACCGGTTCACCCGGCTGCCGATGATCGCGCCCCGGCTTGCACCGGCCATCAGTCGGCAGCCGGTGCAGGCCGACCCGTTCGCATGGGAAGTCGCCGAACACGAAGAACACCTGTGCCGGCTATGGGCAGCCATTTATGCCGCCCGCGCCGAACTGCTCACGGTCGAACGGCTGGTCAGCCTGGCTGCTGACCGAATCGACATCGTGCACAGCGCAGTCACTGCCGCCTGGCGGTGGGCGGTGGCCCGCGCCGAGGCTATCGGCTATACGACGGCGTTCGGCACCGACCTGGAGGCGGTGCCGGTCGACGAGTTGGTCACGTTGGTCGGCTGGGCCCCGGCGCTGACGCCGGCGCAGTCCTCCCGACTGACCGAGGCCGCCTGCGGCGGCGCCAGCCGCGAGCAGTTCGTGCATGCCCTGCATGGCGAGACCGGGCTGGGCAATGCCTGGATCGACGGATTTCTCGTTCCGCAGGCTGCCGCCGGATCTGCCGACACCATTCCCGAGCAGGAGAACGGACCGACCACGTGAGCATCCCCGCCAACCGCACCTTGGCCACCGCCCTGCAGGCAGCTGCCGACGGTGCTCCGCGCCGCTACGTCATTACGGGCGGTCCGTCCTCGGGCAAGGACGACCTGATCGCCACCGTGCACGCCGCCGGCATCCCCTGCATGACCGACGAGCCTGGACGAGAGATCTACCGCAAGCACCGTGAACGGCTTGGCCGACACCTCCAGCGGGAAGACCGACGCGAGTATTCGCTGGAGGTGCTGCAGGCGTTCATCGCCGAGTACACCGCCCACAGCCAGGGCATCCGCTTCTACAACCGAGGCATTCCCGACGGCTACGGCTGGGAGGGCTTTTTCGGCCTCAAGCCGACCACCGAGCTGGAGGAGGCCGCGACGCAGTACCGGTACGACGCGATCTTCGTGCTGGACCCGCTGGACAAATTCGAAGACCCCGACGACATCGTGTGGGCCAAGGATCGGGAAATCCGCCGCGTGCACGAGCTGATCGTGCAGGGCTACTACGACGCTGGCTACGAGCCGGTGTTCGTCGCCCCGGACGCAGCCGCCGCCCGGTTGGACTTCATCTGCGCCAACCTGCGCCTGCCCAAACCGAGCCGGGGAGCGTGATGGCGTTGACCCGCAACAGCGAACCCGGCACGCCCGGCTTGTTGGTCTCCCCTAACAGTGTGCTGGCCAACGCATTGCTGCGCTCGATCGACCTGCTGCGCCCCCGGGTGCTTGCCTCGCGGCCGTCGCGGATCGAGTTCGTTGTCGGCACTCAGATCAACGGCGCCCCGCACCTGGGGACGAATCTGGTGCAGGCCGCGGCGTTCCTGCTGGCGAAAATCGCCCGTCGGGAGTTCTCCATCGACACCACGGTGCGATTCGGCGCGCTGGACAACGCGCCGTACGAAGTCACGCTGGACCCGGAAACCCATCACGCCTACCAGCAGACCTACTTCCATGCGCTGGGCAAGGACCGCATCAGCAGTCTGATCGAGGGCTACTACCGGGCCTTCTTCGACTCGCTGTCCCATGCGACCGGCACCGCGTACGTGATCGAGACTTACACCGACCAGCAGGCCACCCCTGGCTTTCGGGCGGAGTTCCTACGCACCCTGGAACGCATCGAGAACATCCGGTGGTGGATGGCGCCTTCGCATGGAGTCGTGCACATCCGCGTGCCCTGCCCGGAGTGTGGCTGGGCGGAGAAGCGCGGCGATCGCACCAAGCTCGTCGGCCTGGACGAGGACGGCGCCACGTTCGCCGCAGTGTGCCTGGACCACGGCTGCTACGAGGTCCACGTCGACCCCGAAGACGACCAGCCCTACCTGGACCTGGCCACGTTGTATCGCAATCTCGTCAAGGAACGCGCCCTGGGGCGGGACACCATGACCCTGCACGTCATGATGAAGGGCGGTGACTGGGCGTTCGGTTGCCAACTGGTCGACGGCGCGCTCGGCGCGCTGGGCACCCCTCCCGCGGCGATGCCCTCGCGGATCTTCACTCCGCAGGTGCTCGCCCCGACCGGGGCGAAGCTCTCCAAGTCACTGCTGCGCGAGCAGGACGAAGGCAGCCTGCCCACTGATGTCGAGCCGTGGATGCTGGACACCAGCGTCTGGCGTGGCGGTGTCGACAACTACGTCGACTCCCTGGTGTGGTTGGTCGGCGAGCTGCTGACTGATCCGAAACACTTCTTCCGCTCGTTCACCGTCAAGGAGCTCGGCCGCATCATGAACGCCCGACCGGTCACTTTGCCTGTGCGCGCCCACGAGATGGGTATCTACAAGCGCTACTTCGACCTGATCGCGACCGGCCGCAAGACCACCGAGGTCCGGGTCAACGACTCCAGCCGCCGCAACATCAAGGTGGGCAACCTGATCCGGTTCCGCTGCCAGGGCGACGAGGTCCTCACCAAGGTCACGAAGGTGACGCGTTACGACAGCTTCGAGGAGATGTTCGCTCACGAACCGGTCGCCTCCGTCAATCCGCTGGCCACACGCGAGGACCAGCTGGCCAACATCCGACAGATCTACCCACCCGAGCGGGAAGCGCTGGGCGTGGTCGCGATCGGGATCGAACTGGTTGACCCGCCACGGCCGACCTGACCAGCGCCGACCAGTCAGGTTCTGGCCCGTGACAAACGCCTCGACGCCGTCTGAGTCAGCCTCGCTGAAGGTCCTCACGGGTGAGCAGCGACAGCAACTCGATGTCGTCGACGGCGAGGGCTTCAGCACCGCCCTCCTGACGGTCGATCACGCACAGCGCGTGGGAGACGGTTGCCCCGAGGGCCCGCAGTTCCTTGGTGGACAGGGAGATCTGGCCGCCGGAGGTGACGACGTCCTCGACGACGAGGGTCCGCCGGCCGGCGACCGAGGCGCCCTCGGCGAGGCGGGCGGTGCCGTAGGACTTGGCGGCCTTGCGGACGAAGGCACACGGCAGGCCGGTGTGCCGGCCGAGGGCGGTGACGACGGCGATGCCGCCCATCTCCAGGCCGGCGAGCACCTCCGTGCCGGCCGGCACCAACGGGGCCATGGCGGCGGCAAGTTCGTCCAACAGCACGGGATCGGCCTCGAACTGGTACTTGTCGAAGTACTCGGTGGCCACCCGGCCGGAGCGAAGGACGAAGTGCCCAGTCAGACGGCACGAGGAGCGGACCCGTAGGGCAAGATCGGCAATAGTCACAGGCACAGAGCATGGCAGCTTGCGTCCGCGACGAGTGGGGAGGCAGCGGCGGATGAAGTACGTGAAGGTGACGGCGACCGCGACCGGCAACCGCCTCGATGCGGGCACGTATCTGGAGCTGCTGCCCACGCTGGTCGAAGCACTGCCGCCCGGGGCGTGGGCGTTCGCCGCCGATCCGGATCACTACGACTTCGCCGGCCGGCAGTGCGTCAAGGACCTGCCCCTCGACACGGTGCAGCCCGGCGAGTAACAGCTAGAGGAAGGGCTAGATGCCCGCCAGGGACAGGGCCTCCGGGCGGGAGAGGGAGAGGCCGCGGCGGTAGGCGGCGTCGAAGTCGTCGCCGATGAGGTCGCGGGCGGCGGCGATGGTGCGGGCGACCTCGGTGTCGCCGACGACTTCGGTGCCGCGGACGACGACGGCGGCGCCGAGCATGAGGGCGGCCTGGGTGCCGTCGCCCTCCAGGACGGACAGGCTGGCGAGGCCCTCGGCGACGTCGGCGGCGACGAGGTGCAGGCCCTGGGCGGTGGCCCGGACCTGGGCGTGGAGCTCACGGACGCGGGCGGGGTCGCCGGAGGCGAGGTGGGCGAGCCCGACGAGCACGGCGGTGCGAACGCCGGAGGCGCCGACGGTGTCGGCGCGGCTGCCGGCGAGGGCGAGTTCGTAGAGGCGGCGGGAGTCGTCGCGGCGGCCCTGGAGGCGGGCGATGTCGGCGAGGCCCCGCTGGGCGTTGGCGATGGTCTCGGGAATGCCGGTGCGACGGGCGAGGGTCTCGGCCCGGGCGTAGTCGGCCTGGGCGCCGGCGAGGTCGCCGGAGTGCAGACGGCGGTCGGCGCGGCGGCAGGTGAGGTCGGCGAGGTCCTCGATGCCCTCAAGCTCGGCGGTGAGGGAGATGGCCTCGTCGGTGAGGCGCAGGGCCTCGTCGAACTCGCCCCGCCAGTGGGCGAGCATGGCCAGCGCGTCGACGGCGTTGGACATGCCCCAGCGGTCCCCGACGGCGCGGTAGCCGACCAGCGCCTGCTCGAAGCCGGCGCGGGCCGTGGACACGTCTCCGGTGAACAGGCCGTTCCACCCGGTGGAGAAGTGCCGCAGCGACTGCAGCCAGCCGGAGTCGTCGAAGAAGCTCTCGATGGGACGGTCGTCGGGCCAGTCGAGCGGCCCGGCGGTCAGGGCCCACAGCACGACGACGGCGGGCAGCCGGGGCGTGGCGGTCTGGGCGAACACGACGGTGCGCGCGGCGGCCATGTGCGGCAGCAGCCACGGGGTCTCGGCGCCGTGCACGATGGCGGCGATGAGCACGCACAGCACGTACTCCTCGGACAGCCCGTCGGGCGGCGTGGTGCCGATCTTGGCCAGCAGTTCGGTGGCGATGGGGGCGACCTCGGCCCGCAGTCCACGCAGGTACCAGTACGAGGCGAGCTCGCCGGCCAGCAGCAACGCGGTCAGGGGCGCGGTCTGCACGGCCCGGCGCAGTGCGGCGAGGATGTTGGCGTGCTCGGTGTTGAGCAGCGCGATCCAGCCCAGCTGCTCGGAGCCGCGCAGGTGGGGCTCGGCGGTCTGCACGAGCTCGACGAAGTACGCGAGGTGCGCGTCGCGGACGGTGTCCTCCTCGCCGGAGTCGACGAGGTGCCCGGCGCAGAAGGCGCGGATGGTGTCGAGCATGCGGTAGCGGCCGTCGGCGACCTCGATGAGCGACTTGTCGACGAGATCAGCCAGCAAGTCGATGGTGTCGGGCAGCGCGCACACGCGTTCGGCGGCGGCCAGGCTGGCGCCGCCGGTGAACACGGTCAGGCGCCGCGCGACGGCCTGCTCGTCGGGGCTGAGCAGGTCCCAGCTCCAGTCGACGACGGCGTGCAGGGTCTGATGCCGCTGCGCCTTGGTGCGGTCGCCCCGTGACAGCAGCTGGAAGCGGTCGTCCAGGCGCGCGGCGATGTCGGCCAGCGACAGCGTGCGCAGCCGCGCGGCGGCGAGCTCGATGGCCAGCGGCAGCCCGTCCAGGCCCGCGCAGATCCGGTCGACGACAGCGGCGTCCATGACGAAGTCACGGCGCACGGCCATCGCGCGGTCGGCGAACAGCTTGCGCGCGGCGTCAGGTGTGAGGCGGCTGACGGGGTGGATGGTCTCGCCGGTGATTCCCAGCGCCTCGCGGCTGGTGGCCAACACGCGCAGCCGTGGACAGGCGGCGAGCAGCTCGTGCACGAGCAGCGCGATGTCGGCGATGACGTGCTCGCAGTTGTCCACGAGCAACAGCACGGGCCGGTCGGCCAGGGCCGTGGTGAGGCGGTCGACGATGTCGCCGGTGGCGGCGGCGGAGAACATGCCCGCGTCGCGCAGCCCCAGGGCGGCGACGACGGCGTGGGCCACCAGGTCGTCCTCGGCCAGCGCGGCCAGGTCGACGAAGCAGATCTCGCCGTCCAGGGTGCCGGCGGCCTCCACGGCCAGCCGGGTCTTGCCCGCGCCGCCCGGCCCCAGCAGCGTCACGAGCCGGGACGTGCCCAGCAGCGCGGCGACGTAGTCCCGCTCCTCGGCCCGCCCGACGAAGCTGGTCAGCTGGGCCGGCAGCGCGCGCCGCCGGGTCTTGGGGCCGGCCTCCGAGCGCAGCACGGCCATGTGCGTCTCGGTCAGCTCCGGCGACGGGTCGGTGCCGAGCTCGTCGGCCAGCAGCGTGCGGGCCTCCTCGAACACCTCCAGCGCCTCGGCCTGCCGGCCGGCGGCGTACAGCGCCCGCATGAGCAGCGACCGGGGCCGCTCGCGCAGCGGATTACGGGCGATGAGCTGCCGCAGCTCGGCGACCAGGGCCGGGTTGTCGCCGGCCGACAGCTCGGCCTCGAACAGGTCCTCGGTCGCGGTCAGCCGCAGCTCTTCCAGCCGGGCGGCTTCGGCGTCGGCCAGCGGGGCGTCGCTGAGCGCGGGCCCGCGCCATAGTTGGAGCGCCTCCCGGAGCAGCTTGGCCGTGCGGGTGTGGTCGCCGCCGGCCAGCGCGTGCCG
This sequence comes from Kutzneria sp. NPDC051319, assembly GCF_040682195.1. Lineage (NCBI taxonomy): Bacteria > Bacillati > Actinomycetota > Actinomycetes > Pseudonocardiales > Pseudonocardiaceae > Kutzneria > Kutzneria sp. NPDC051319. The sequence goes on from NZ_JBFBAM010000033.1 coordinate 50,827, forward strand.
GCCGTCGGCGGCCAGGCGGGCGAACACGTGGGCGTCGATGTCGACCCAGTTCACGGCCAGGCGGTAGCCGCTCGGGTGGAGCTCGATCTCGCCGGGCAGGACCCGGCGCAGCCGTGACACCTGCGCCTGCAGCGCGTTGGTGGCGTTGGCCGGCGGGTCCTCGCCGTACAGGCCGTCGATGAGCCGCTCGGTCGGGACGATCTGACCCGCGTCCAACAGCAACAACGTCAGCAATGTCCGCACCCGTGGTCCGCCGACGTTGACCTGCTCACCGTCGGCGGACCACATCAGGGTCGAGCCGAGAACACCGAACCGCATTGATCCATTATTCAGGTGGCCGAGATGGCGAACAGATGCATGGCCCCCTGATCGGTCGACGCCGGCAGTGTGACGCTGCGCACCTGCTTGCCCACGGTGAGTGCCACGGGTGTGGTGGCGAACAGGTAGGTCCGCAGCGTGGAGCCGTCGGTGGCGTTCCAGTGGGCCAGGGTCGCCGCGACGGTGTCACCCGGCTGGGGTGTGGCCACGGCCCAGTCCGTCATGGTGATCGACACCGACGAGGTGCTGCCGTCGGTGTAGGTGACGGTCGCCGTGCCGGTGGCCGGCCCGTTGCTGGCCGCGCCGAGGAAGGAGATCCGGCTGGCCGAGCGGCCGCCCATGTCGATCACCTGCCCGTTGACCAGCCAGTTGTCGGGCTTGCCGGCCGCCGCGGACGGCCAGGTGAAGTTCATGCCGTTCGCGGTGACGGTGCTGCCCGGGTTGATGCCGGCCGCCGACAGGGCCTGGCTGGAGTAGCTGTGCCCGGACGAGTCGAGGTTGGCGGTGTTGGCCGCGCCGTCGTTGGAGGCGCCGATGTTGTTGAAGCCGTTCTGGCCGTCGGAGAACGACGGCGGGGCGTCGCCGGTCCCGGTGCCCCACGAGGTCGGGGAGCCGGTGAGGGTGAAGTCGACGGTGCCGCCGTTGGCCACGAACGACTCCGGCAGCCACGTCTTCGACTGCCCGACCCCGTTGACCGCCAGTGCCGACACGTACTGGTTGGCCGCCGAGGACGCGGGGGCGTTGACGGTGATCACCCGGCCGTTGTCCCGGCTGATCACGGCCTGCGTGAAGATCGGGCTGGCCAGCGCCAGCTCGGCCCGCCCGGTGATCGACGGGTACAGGCCCAGCGCGCCCCACACGTAGCTGGCCGACAGCTCGCCGAGGTCGTCGTTGCCCTGCAACCCGTTGGGGGCGTTGGAGAACAGGCTGCTGAGGACCCGCCGGACCAGGGCCTGCGTCTTGCTCGGCGCGCCGACCCAGTTGTACAGGTAGGGCGTGCCGATGCTGGGCTCGTTGGTCAGCCACGCGTACGCCCCGTTGGCCACGCCGGCGTTGAGCTGGCCGAAGAACGTGTCGAGCCGGCTGGACACGGCGGCGTTGCCGCCCATCTTGGCCACCAGCGCGGCGACGTTCTGCGGCACCATCCAGCTGTACTGGGTGCCGGTGCCCTCGACGAACTGGTCGTTGTTGTCGGAGTTGAGGTTGTAGTCGGTGGCGAACTGCCCGTTCTGGTAGCGGGGCGTGATCGACTTCGTGGCCGGGCTGAACAGGTTCTGCCAGTTCTGGGCCCGTTGCATGAAGGCGGTGTAGTTGCCGGTGTCGCCGAGCCGTCCGGCCAGCTGAGCGATGCCGAAGTCGTCGATGGCGTACTCCAGCGTCGTGGCCCCGGGACCCCAGACGTTGCCGGTGCCGCGCGGGATGTAGCCGGCGCCGGCGTACTCGTACAGGCCGCCGCGGATGGTCCTGGTCGCCGGCAGGGACTGGGTGCCGACCATGCTGGACAGCGCCCCGGCGGCGTCGAATCCGGTGCCGCCGAAGGAGTAGATGCTGGAGACCACCGACTCCAGGGAGTCGCCGTTCATGATGTTGGTGGCCACGTTGGCGTACGGCCAGTTGTACCAACTCCCGGCCTGGCCGGCGTCGTTGACCAGCGACTGGGCCATGTCCGAGCCGACGCTCGGGAACAGCAGGGTGATCAGCTGCACCTCGGAGCGGTAGACGTCCCAGCCGGAGAAGTTGGCGTACTGGTGGTGCCCGGCGGCCACGGTGTGGATCTGGCCGTCCATGCCGGCGTATTCGCCGTTGCTGTCGTCGAAGACGTTGGGGTGCAGCAGCGAGTGGTAGAGCGCCGTGTAGAACACGCTCTGCTGGGTCGCGGATCCGCCGGTGGTGCGGACCGCCCCCAGCTTGGACGCCCACACGGCGGACGCGTTGGCCGCCACGGTGTCGAAGCTCGCCGAGGGGTTCTCCGCGGCCACGTTGGCGGCGGCGTTGGACGTTCGCACATAGGACAGTCCAACCCGGACAGTGACGGTGGAACCGGCCGGGAAGGTCAGGTAGGTGCCGGTGTTCGTACCGGTGGCGGAGGTCCCGCGCGAGGTGACGGTGCCGCCGTTCCAGGTGCCGAAGTTGCTGACGGCCTGGTCGAAGCGGGCCGAGAAGTACACGGTGTAGCTGCCGCCGCCGCACGTGCCCGTGCTGCGGGCCGAGCCGGTGACGGTGTTGCCGCTGACCGACACCGAGGAGGCGCTGGTGCCGTTGGCCGACCCGCCGGCGTTGATCAGCACCGTGGCGGGCTTGCCGGCGGGGAAGGTGAAGCGGGCCATGCCGGTGCGGGCGGTGGCGGTGAGGTCGACCTGCGCCCCGTTGGCCAGGGCCACGCCGTAGCGCCCGGGGCTGGCGGTCTCGGTGCTGTGGCTGAAGCCCGAGCGGTAGGCGGCGGCGTTGGTCGCGGGGGAGGAGGGCAGGGAGCCGTTGCTGTTCAGCGTGCCCGTGTACGGCATGAACGGCAGGTCGTGGAAGCCGAACGAGCCCTCGCAGCCGGTGCCGTCGAGGTGGGTGAGGCTGAAGCCGCGGATCTGGTTGGCCGGGTACTCGTAGCCGCCCCAGTTGTCCGCGCCCGAGGCCGTGTTGTAGGTGTCGGGGCTGAACTGCACCATGCCGAACGGCGTGGTCGCGCCCGGGAAGGTGTTGCCGTAGCCCTTGCCGAACGGCGGATAGCTGGCGCTCGGGTTGTTCTGGGTGCCGATGAACGGGTTCACTGACCCGACCGGGTCGGCCGCGGCCACGGAGGGCACGCCGACCAGCACCGACAGGGCCATCAGGACCGAAACGACGAGAGCAGGGGGTCTCATCCGTTACCGCCTTCGCTGACATCGATGTCACACGCGTCGGCGGGACGGTACGGGCACTTGATTGGTCTAGACAAGATCTTGGCGGGAGTTCTGTCCGCTCTCCCGGCCGGTTCTCTCACCCGGCCAGATCCAGCCGGTAGGTCTGCCCGACGACCTCGGCCCCGAACCGCCGCTGCGGCTGCTCGTCGACCAACGTGAAACCCCGCCGCAGATAGACCTCCCGAGCGGCCTCCTGCCAGTTGGTGGTCCACAGCCGCAGCCGCTTGAACCCCTGCTCGCGGGCGTGATCCACGCACGTGTCCACCAGCCGGCCGCCGATGCCATGGCCACGGCCGTCGGGGTGCACCAAGAGGATCCGCAGCACTGCCTCGCCGTCGGAGCCCGCCATGCACGCCATGCACGCCACGCAGCCGACCCTCCGGCCGTCGAGCTCGGCGATCCACACGGCGTCCCGGGCCGGGTCGAGCTCGCCGACGATGCCGGCGACGAGGCGTTCGAAGCTGGTGTCCCAGCCGACCTCGCGGGCGTAGAGCTCGCCGTGGGCCTGCACGATCCAGCCCAGGTCGCCCGGCCGGTCCGCGGATCTGATCACCACACCCATGTCCCCGCCTCCACTGAAACGACTGTTTCAGTACGATAGCGGTCATGTCCGACCGACGCGACGACCTCCTGCGCCAGGCCTACGCCTACGCCCTAGAGCATGGGCTGGCCGACCTGTCCCTGCGGCCGCTGGCCGCCGCCATCGGATCCAGCCCACGGGTGCTGCTGTTCCTGTTCGGCAGCAAGGACGGCCTGGTCCGCGAACTGCTGGCCCGCGCACGGGCCGACCAGCTGGTTCTGCTCGACCAGGCCCGTGGCGGCGGACTGGCGGAGGTCACCGAGGCGGTCTGGTCCTGGCTCGCCGCCCCCGAGCACCGGGCGCTGCTCACGCTGTGGCTGGAGGGCTACAGCCGGTCCCTGGTCGCACCGGACGGACCGTGGACCGACTTCGCGCGTACGACCGTGGAGGACTGGCTCAAGGTCCTCGCCGACGCTCAGCCGGCCAGCCACACCAAAGCCGCGGAAACCGAACGGACGCTGGCACTGGCCGTGCTGCGGGGCGCGCTGCTGGATCTGCTGGCCACGGGCGACGTCGAGCGGACGACGGCGGCGGTGCGGTCGATCATGACCGGATATGGCCAGACCTGACCGGCCCGCTCGTCAAAGCTGGTGGGCATGACTGAGAACGCGCTGCGAGCGCTGCCGACGCCGCTGGTGCTGCCCAACGCCTGGGACCCCGCTTCCGCCGCGGCGATCCAGGCCGCCGGGGCCAAGGCCATCGCCACCACCAGCGGCGGAGTGTCGTGGTCACGAGGCGTGCCCGACGCCGGCGGCCTCGGACGGACCGTCGCCCTGGAGGCGCTGCGCCGGATCGTGCGGGCGGTGACCGTGCCGGTGACGGCGGACATCGAGGACGGCTACGGCGACACGCCCGAGGAGGTCGCGTGGACCATCGCGGAGGTGGCGTCGACCGGGGCTCTGGGCGTGAACATCGAGGACAGCGCCGCCGGCGCCCTGGTCGACGTCGAACGGCAGGTTGACCGCCTGGCCGCCGCCCGCGCGGCCGGTGACCTGGTGATCAACGCCCGCACCGACACCTTCCTGATGGGCTCCGGCAGCGTCGACGAGACCCTCGCCCGGGCCGAGCGCTACGCCGCCGCCGGCGCCGATTCCCTGTTCGTGCCGGGCGTCGTCGATCCGGCCGTGATCAAGGTGCTGGTCGACGGACCGTTGCCGCTCAACGTGATGGCCCACCCGGGCGCGCCCTCGATCGCCGAGCTGGCCGCGCTGGGCGTGGCCCGGATCAGCGTCGGCACCGGCATCGCCCAAGCCGCCTACGGCGTCGCGGCCGCCGCCGCACGGGAGCTGTTGACCGCCGGCACCTACGACACCCTGGCCGACGCGATGTCCTACGGCGAGCTCAACGACTTGCTGCGCTGAGCCGCCGCACAGCCGACGCCGGCAACTCATCGGTGCGGAGCCGGCCGTCGAGCACCGCCCGCGCCACCTCGCCGACGGGGCCCGGTTCGCCGACCAGCGCCTCGGCGGCGGGAAAGGCATGGGTGAGCCCGAAACCGAGGCCGGCGACCGGTGTCCCATGCCGGCGCACAAGCTCCGCGACATCATCGGCAACGGCGGCGACGGCCACCTCCAACGGCGTCCACACGCCCGGCGACCCACGGTCGATACCCACGAGCCGGGCGGCCCGTTCGACGACGTGGATCACGCCCTCCCAGTACGGCAGGTGCGCGCGCAACAGGAGGTGGTCGTCCCCGCCGGGGCCAATCTCCAACATCCCCGGATCACCGTCGAGCACGATCGTCCGCCGGTACACACCGTCCACAACGGACTCCACGCCCGGCACCGCAGAAACCCGCAGCGCGTCGAGCATCGCGGGCCAGTCGTAGGACGGCTCGAACGGCATCCGCAGCACCAGCCCGCCGTCCGCGACGAGGCGGTCGGCCTTGCGGCGGCGGGCCCGCAGGTCGCTGGGGGCGGCCCGGAACACCTCGCGCATGGCCCGGTTGAACTGACGCAGGCTGCCGAACCCCGACGCGAAGGCCACCTGGGCGATGCCGAGGTCGGTGTCGTCGAGCAGCCGACGAGCGAAATGGGCCCGCCGGGAGCGGGCGAAGCCGTCCGGGGTGACGCCCAGGTGGTCGGCGAACAGCCGCCGCAGGTGCCGGGCCGAGATGCCCAGCTGTGCCCCGACGGCGTCCTCGGTCGCCTCGTCCAGCACGCCGTCGATGATCAGCTGCACGGCCCGGCACACCAGCTCCGGCGCGTCCTCGGGCACCGCCCCGGCCACCCGGTACGGCCGGCAGCGCAGGCACGCCCGGTAGCCCGCGGCCTCGGCCGTGGCGGCCAGCTCGAACGTGCGGACGTTCTCCGCGAGGGGTTTGGCGCCGCAGCCGGGCCGGCAGTAGATACCGGTCGTGCGCACGGCCGAGTAGGTCGTCACGGCTCCATGCTCGCCGCGGGGCCGAAAGGGAAGCCAGCGGTTTCCGGACATGGTCCCCTTCGCCGCCGGGCCCGATGATCGGTTGGTTGCCGGGACCGACACACTCGACGGGTGACCGAGAGCCTCCTGCTCACCCAACCCGTGTCCGCGCCCGGCGTGCTGCTGCTGGGCGGTGCCGAGGGCGGCCTGCACGAGCGTGACGCGCGGGCGCTGCACGCGGAGGGCTACAACGTGTTGGCGCTGGCCTACTTCGGGGCGGGGACGCTGCCGCCGGGGCTGGTGGACATCCCGCTGGAGTACTTCTTCGCGGCGGTGGACAAGATCGCCTCCTTCGCCACGGGCAAGATCGGCGTCGTCGGGGGTTCGCGCGGCGGCGAGGCGGCGCTGCTGGTCGGGGCGCACGACGACCGAGTGGGCGCGGTGGTCAGCGTGGCCGGCGGCGGCCTGGTGACGCAGGGCATCGACTACACCCGGGGCTCGCTGCTGGACATCCTGGACACGCCGGCCGCGTCGTGGACGCTGCGCCGCAAGCCGCTGCCGTATCTGCCGTACGAGGTGCGCGACGAGCTGCGGGACCAGGTGGAGCAGCGGGAGCCGGTGCGACTGCGGCTGGCCTTCCCGGACGTGCCCGAGGACGTGTCGGCCTGGCGGATCCCGGTGGAGCGGATCGGCGGCCCGGTGCTGATGCTGTGCGGAAGCGACGACCAGAACTGGCCGAGCGTCGAGTACAGCAGCGCCGCCGGCGCCGACAACGTGGAGCTGCGGATCTACGAGGGGGCCGGCCACCCGCTCAACGGCCCGCCGGGGCAGCCGTACACCGACACGCTCTCGCCGGGGCCGGGCGTGCGGTTCGAGATGGGCGGCACGCCGGAGGTCAACACCAAGGCCCGGGCCGCGGCGTGGGCCGCCACGCTGGAGTTCCTCCACGAGAACATCGGCATCACCCGATAGGGTCCGGCGCTGTGCGTTCCCACGACTACGGCCGCGACGTGCTGGCCGGACCGAAGAAGCGCCGGGAGATCCCCGAGGTCGCGGCCGAGCCGGGCACCGTCGTGGAGGACCCGGCCTCCGGGTTCTGCGGCGCGGTCGTCCGCTTCGAGGCGGGCAACGTGGTGCTGGAGGACCGGCACGGCCGGCGCCGGCTGTTCCCGCTGACACCCGCCGGCTTCCTCGTCGACGGCCGGCCGGTGACGTTGGTCCGGCCGCAGCGGGCCCCCGAGAAGAAGTTGTCGGCGTCCGGCTCGGTGAAGGTCGACGGGCTGCGGGCCCGCACCGCCCGGGACAGCCGGATCTGGGTGGAGGGCCTGCACGACGCGACCCTGGTGGAGCGTGTGTGGGGCCACGACCTGCGGGTCGAGGGCGTCGTGGTGGAGCCGCTGGACGGCGTGGACGTGCTGCCCGAGCGCATCGAGGAGTTCGGCACGGGCCGCGACCGGCGGCTGGGTGTGCTGGTGGACCACTTGGTCGAGGGCTCGAAGGAGTCCCGGCTGGTCTCGTCCATCCGTGACGAGAACGTGCTGGTCACCGGGCATCCCTACGTCGACATCTGGCAGGCGGTGAAGCCCGCCTCGGTCGGCATCCGGGCGTGGCCGGTGATCCCGCGCGGGGTGCCGTGGAAGGAGGGCATCTGCGAGGCGCTGGGCTGGGGCGAGCCGGTCGAGGGCTGGCGGCGGGTGCTGGCCGGCGTGAAGGGCTTCCGGGACCTGGAGACGCCGCTGCTGGGGGCGGTCGAGCGGTTGATCGACTTCGTCACGGAACCGGTGTAGGTCACGCCCGTGTCACGTGCGGAGTGGTCGCCCGATGGTGGCGGCCCGGTTCTGCCACGATGGGGGCATGGCCGCTCTGCTGTGGCTCCTGTTCGGTGTCGCGCTGGTGATCGCCGAGGTGGTGTCCGGGGACTTCGTCCTCGTGATGCTGGGCGCGGCGGGGCTGGCGGCCGCGCTGGCCGACGTGATCGGCGGCAGCCTGTTGGTGGACGGGATCGTGTTCGGCGTGACGGCGGTGGTCGGCATCTTCGCGGTGCGGCCCATCCTGCGCAGCCGGCTGATGTCGGGCCACGAGCACCTGACCACCAACATTCAGGCGCTCAAGGGCGTGCAGGCCGAGGTGCTCGCCACGGTGGACGAGCACGGCGGCCGGGTGCGCATCAAGGGCGAGGTGTGGTCGGCTCGGGCGTTCGAGCCGACGCAGCGTTTGGAGCCGGGCCAACAGGTGATCGTCATGGACATCTCGGGAGCGACGGCAATCGTGTGGGCGGAGAACTGATGGAGGCAGCGACAGTGACCACGATCATCGTCGTGATCGTCATCATCCTGGTGGTGTTGACGATCGCGGTGAAGTCCGTGCTGATCATCCCGCAGGCGCAGGCGGCGGTGATCGAGCGGCTGGGCCGGTACCGGGCCACCGCCACGCCGGGCCCGAAGCTGCTGATGCCGTTCCTCGACCGGGTGCGGGCGCGGATCGACCTGCGGGAACAGGTGGTGTCCTTCCCGCCGCAGCCGGTGATCACCGAGGACAACCTGACGGTCTCCATCGACACCGTCGTGTACTTCCAGGTGACCGACCCGCGGGCGGCGGTCTACGAGATCTCCAACTACATCGTCGGCGTGGAGCAGCTGACCACCACGACGCTGCGCAACGTGGTCGGCGGCATGAGCCTGGAGCAGACGCTGACCTCGCGCGACTCGATCAACAACCAGCTGCGCGGGGTGCTGGACGAGGCGACCGGCCGCTGGGGCATCCGGGTCGCGCGGGTCGAGCTCAAGGCGATCGACCCGCCGCCGTCGATCCAGGACTCGATGGAGAAGCAGATGCGCGCCGACCGGGAGAAGCGCGCGATGATCCTGACCGCCGAGGGCCAGCGGGAGTCGGCGATCAAGACGGCCGAGGGCCAGAAGCAGGGCCAGATCCTGGCGGCCGAGGGCGCCAAGACGGCGGCGATCCTGGCCGCCGAGGCCGACCGGCAGTCCCGGATCCTGCGGGCCGAGGGCGAGCGGGCGGCCCGCTACCTGCAGGCCCAGGGCCAGGCCAAGGCCATCGAGAAGGTGTTCGCGGCGATCAAGGCGGGCCGGCCGACGCCGGAGGTGCTGGCCTACCAGTACCTGCAGACGCTGCCGCAGATGGCGCAGGGCGACGCCAACAAGGTGTGGCTGGTGCCCACCGACTACGGCAAGGCCCTGGAGGGCTTCGCCCGGCTGCTGGGCAAGCCCGGCGACGACGGCGTCTTCCGCTACGAGCCGCCGGCCCCGGATCCCGCGCCGCCGGCCGAGGAGATGGACGACTCGGTGGCGGACTGGTTCGCCGCGCCGGCCGAGACGGAGGCCACGCACGCGGTGCGGGCCGCGGAGCGGGCGGCCGCGCAGATCACCTCGGAGGAGCCGCCGGCCCACGGCGGTTACACCGAGTTGTCGGACGGCCCGCGCGCCTGAGTGCGCGACGAAGCCCCCGGACCCGATCGGGTTCGGGGGCTTCCGCATTTCCGGGATTAGCGGCGGGGGCTCGCCCGTCCGGCCGTGCGCACCGGATTTCCGAGATTTCCGACACACCGACCGTGGGTGTCCGACTACTCGTCGAGACGCTCAAGGACGAGGAGGTCCGCCGTTTGGATTACCGGCTCGGGCGGCTCGCCTTCGGCGCGCGCCGCGGCCTCGCGCATGGCGGCCATGCCCTCGGCGATCTCCTCTTCCGACATATGTTGCAAGGTGGAAAAGGAACGGTGTCGAAATCGCTCGAAATAGGCGGGCAGGCTGGCCGCGACCTGCTGGTCGACCTGGTCGAGCCCGACGTAGCCGAGGCCGGCCTCGGCGAACTGGGCGATGACCTCGTCCAGGCGTGGGAAGACCAGGTCGTCGACCTCGCGGGCGCGGGTGAAGTAGCGGTACCAGACGTGGTCGTGCATCTGGCCGGAGAAACCGCTGTGCACGCACAGCCGGGCGCCCGGGCGCAGCACCCGGGCCAGCTCCTTCACGCCGAGCATGGGGTGCTCGATGTGGTGCAGGACAAGGAACATTACGGACAAATCACAGCTGTGGTCGGGCAGCGGGATCGCCTCGGCCCGACCGTCCAGATAGGTCACCGCCCGATGTCGGTGCGCTACTGAGGCCACCTCGCGCATGCGGGCCGAGGGCTCGACGCCGTAGACCGGGCCGCCGAAGGTGTCGGCGATGGCGTCGCTGAACCGGCCGGTGCCGGAACCCAGGTCGAGCACGGTCAGCGGGCGCCGCGTCGGCGCGTTGCGCTCCAGGGCGGCCATCCACGTGGCGACGGTCTCCGGCGGCAGCACGCGTCCTCGTTCGTAGACTGCGTGCAGCCCCTCGTCGTAATCCACGCGAATATGCATGGAACAACCCTAGAGATTCCGATATGCTGCCGCACTGCTCCGGTCGAGTGATGAGGCCGAATTGGTTGCATGCGCTTCACCATCGTGACCGGACGGCAACAATTGACGGTTCTTCCGGTCGTGAAATACGCGTCACGATCGGCGCACCTGTGCTATCGATCCGTGGCCGCCAATTCGGTGGGCGGTGACGCGGGTGGCGGGCACCGTCGGTCACGCCCCGCGCTGTTTCGCGTCCGGGCGGTGATCGGACTGCTCCGAACGGTTCTACTGCGTTCACCTGCCGTGTGAAGTGGGGTTTGATTGTGCGGTGATCAGCGGCCAACCCGGTGGTCCGGGGGCGGAGGAGGTCGGGGACGCGGTGCGCACCCGCGTCGCCGTGGAGGCCGCGCTCACGGGCGGTGACGATCCGGGCCGCGCGCTGGCCGAGGTGGTGTCCGCGCTGGAGGGCCTGGTCCGCGCGGCCAAGACGATCGATGCCGTGGAGCTCGCCGAGTACGTCGTGGAGGCCTTGGCCGCCGCGTTGGTGCGGTTGCCGGAGCGCGTCGCGGTGATCCGGGAGCTGGCCGAGCGGGCGTTGTCCGCGCACGCCACGGCCTGCCGGCTGCACCAGGGTGATCCGCATCGTCTGGCCCGGTGGCTGCTGGCGTTGCAGGTGGAGCATCCCGAGGGGCCGCAGGTCCAGCTGACCGATTACGCCGGCGCGCTGGGATCGACGGGGCTGACGGCGTACCGGGAGGCGGCGGAGGCGCTGTGTTCGGCGCTGCCGGTGCTGGAGTTCGGGCAGCGCCCGGCCTTCGACCGGCACCGGTGGGCGGTCCTGCGCGTGACCGAGGACCTCGCCGAGCACCTGGGCGACGTCGAGCTTCAGGTGACGGCGCTGGCCAAGGACCTGTCCTCGGGCTGGCACTACCTGCGCATCGCGACGTTGTTGCAGGAGGCCGGGCGCTCCGAGCAGGTGCTGGAGTGGGTGGGCCAGGGGCTGTCGGCCAGCGGTTGGCGCGGCGTGGCCTCGCGGCTGGTCGACGTGGCGGTGGACGAGTGCGTGCGCATGGGCTGGTTCGACCGGGCGGTGTCGATGCGGATGCGCATCTTCAGCAACCAGCCGGCCATGGACACCTACCTGCGGCTGCGCACGGTCGCCGAGCACGCCGGCAGCTGGCCCGACCAACGCGACACCGTGGTGCGACGGCTGGCCGAGAGCGCCTCGGACGTGGCCACGAACTCCGTGCTGGTGCGCGTGCTCATCCACGACGACCAGCCGGAGGCGGCGTGGCAGACCGCGGTGGCGCACGGTTGCACCGACGAGGTGTGGGCGGAGCTGGCCCGCGTGCGGTCGGCCGACCATCCCGGTGACGCGATCGCGGTGTACCGGGGTCTGGTGGAGCAGGCGCTGGACGACGACACCCACGCCCATAACGAGGCGTTGGTGGTGGAGTTGCTGGCCCAGCTGCGCACCCTGTTCACGCGCACCGGCCGGCAGGACGCGTTCAACTCCTACCTGGACGGCGTGAAGGGCCGGCACGTGGCCGACCGCGAGCTGCTGGACGAGCTGACCAAACGCGGCCTCTAGCCGCCCCCGGTTATGCAGGGAAGGACGCCTTACCCTCGTTGAACGCGGGGAAGGACGCCTTACCTGCGTGCGGCCATGCAGGTAAGGCGTCCTTCCCTGCATGGGGGGCGGTCGATCAGTCGCGGCGGCGGGAGCGGAAGGCCGCCACGTGGACGCGGTTGGCGCAGCGCGGCGAGCAGAACCGCTTGGCGCGGTTGGTCGAGGTGTCCAGGAAGTACTTGCCGCAGTCCTCGGCGGCGCAGCGGCCCCAGCGTTCCAGTCCGTAGTGGACGATGCCCTGCGCCACGCCCCACGCCGCCGCGGCGGCGACCTCGGTGGCGGGCGACTGGCCGGGGTCGGCCACGTGCACGTGCCAGTTCTCCTTCTCGCTGTGACCCGAGGACAACTGCGGCCGTAGCGGGTGCGCGGCCAGCAGGGCGTTGGTCTCGCGCTGCACGGCCACGCGGTCGGCGGCGACGCCCGCGGCCAGCACGCGGCGCAGGCCGTCGGCCACCGGCCGCAGCGCCGCGAGGTCCTCGTCGCGGACGCGGTCGGCCCACCACGGCTCGTCGTACAGGGCCTCGCGCAGGCCGTCCACCTCGCTCAGGTCGGCGTTGGCCAGCCGGAGCGCGACGTCCAGGTAAGCAGCGTTGTCCACAGGCGGACCTTACCGTAGGCTCCGGCCGTCAGGGGCCCAAAGGCCTAGTGCTCATTACCGGAGGGTGCCGTGCAGCTGCTGAGACTGGCCGTGCCGGCGCTGGGCGTGCTCGCCGCCGAGCCCCTCTACCTGCTGGTGGACACCGCCGTCGTCGGTCACCTCGGCGTCGTGCCGCTGGCCGGGCTGTCGGTGGGATCGATCGTGTTGTCGCAGGTCGCGCAGCAGATGACCTTCCTGACCTTCGGCACCACGGCCCGCGCCGCCCGCCTGCACGGCGCCGGTCGGCGGGCCGACGCCGTGGCCGAGGGTGTGCAGGCCACGTGGTTCGCCGTGCTGGCCGGGCTGGTGCTGCTCGCGGTCGGTCAGTTGGCGGCGGGGCCGGTCGCCGGAGCGCTGGCCGGTTCGCCGGAATCGGCGGCGGCCGCGGTGGGCTGGCTGCGGATCGCGCTGCTGGGGGCGCCGCTGGTGCTGGTCACCATGGCCGGCAACGGGTGGATGCGCGGCGTGCAGGACATGCGGCGGCCGCTGCGGTACGTGCTGGCCGGCAACGGCGTGTCCGCCGTGCTGTGCCCGGTGCTGGTGCACGGCGTGGGCTGGGGGCTCAACGGCTCGGCCATCGCCAACGTCGTCGCGCAGGTGATCTCCGCCGGCCTGTTCGTGCGGGCGCTGCGGGCCGAGGGCGTGTCGCTGCGGCCACGCGTCGCTGCCCTACGCGAGCAGCTGGCCTTCGGCCGGGACGTCGCGCTGCTGGGGTTGGCGTTCCAGGCCTGCTGGATCTCGGCCACCGCCGTCGCCGCCCACACCTCGGCCGCGGCGGTCGGGGCGCACCAGATCGTGTTCCAGCTGTGGATGTTCCTGGCGTTCGTGCTCGACGCGCTGGCCATCGCCGCGCAGACCCTCGTCGGCTCGGCCCTCGGGGCCGGCGACGGGGAGCGGGCCACGCGCGTGGCCTGGCAGGTCACCCGCTACGGCCTGGTCTTCGGACTGGCACTGGCCGCGCTGTTCGCCGCCCTGGCCTCGGTCCTGCCGCCGCTGTTCACCACCGACCCGGCGGTGCTGGCCCAGATCCCACGGGCGTGGTGGTTCTTCGTGCTGCTCCAGCCGGTCGGCGGCGTCGTGTTCGTGCTGGACGGCGTGCTGCTGGGCGCCGGGGACGCCCGCTTCCTGCGCACGGCCAACTTCTGCGCCGCACTGTTCGGCTTCCTGCCCGTGGTGTGGGCTTCGCTGGCCCTGGGCTGGGGCCTGGTCGGCATCTGGTCGGCGCTGACCGTGTTCGTGCTGTTCCGGCTGGCCAACACCATGGCCCGCCTGCGCTCCGGCCGCTGGGCCGTGCCGGGGGCCATGGTGCGGCCCGTGTCGTGACGGTGGTCAGCCCGCCATGCTGCCGTCCCCGGTTTCGGGCGCGCCGACCGGCTTCACGTGCGGCCTGGGCGCGGCGGTGGTCGGCGGTGGCGGCGAGGTGGTCGTGGCGCCGCCGGTGATGGTGAAGGTCTGCGCCAGCGAACCGACCGCCGAGCAGGACACCGTCACCGTGTACGTGCCGGGCTTGGCGATGACCTTGCCGGTGCCGCTGTGCACGGTGTGGGAGTTGAGCACGAGCGGGATCGGGGCGACGAATCCGGGCGAGGTCGCCTGGTCGCAGCCGGGCGAGAGCGGGTCCTGCGACTTCAGCTCGATCGTGACGTCGCCGCCGGGCGCCACCTGACCCGGATTCACCGTGAGCGTGTACTGCTCGCCGTAGGCGGCGGCCGACGCGGTCGCCGCGGCGGACAGGCCGCCGATCAGGCCGACCGCCACTAAGCCGACGAGCATTTCCTTGCGTCCCATACTTCTTCACCCCTGTGACTCGATGTCGAACCTGACTTCGATCGCCCGGAAGTGAACGCCCGGCTCGCCCGTTTGGTTGCCTCGTTCCCGGATTGTCTCGCCCCTCAGGCTGCTCGGTCTGTCAAGGGATCAGCGCCGACGCCAGGGAGATGCGGTTGCTGCGGCCGGCGGGCCCGGTGGGGCGGCCGATGCGGAACAGCGCCACCGGGGTGGCCCCGGCCTTCGCGCCGGTCAGGGCGGCGATGGCGGGGCGGGTCTCGGGGCGGTCGATGGCGATGGAGATCGGGTGGTAGCCGAAGCCGTTGGCGCAGATCGTCACCCACGCCCGCAGCAGCCGCCGTCCCGCCGCGACCAGGTCCTCAGGGCGGTCGGAGTCCGCCATCAGCACGGCCACCGCCGGCGCCACGCCCAGCAGCCGGATGTCGCGCCCGGAGAACACCGTGGCCAGCGGGGCGGGCAGCCGGCCGAGACGGAACGCCGCGCGCAGGGCCAGCCACTCGTAGCCGGCCAGGCCGAGCTGGCCGCGGGTCATGCCGTCCGGGCTTGACTCGTCGCGGACCCAGGTGTCCAGGTCGGAGACGAAACGCCGGTCGCGCCAGGACAGCACGGCCGCTCGCCGCACGATCCGGGCGACCTGCTCGGTCGGCGTCAGCATGCAGCCCAGGCCGGTGAGTGCGTCGACGAGGCCGGTCGGCAGCGGCTCGTCGGTGTAGGTGGAGCGGTTGGTGGCCCGCTCCACCAGACGCAGCGCCAGCGGGTCGACCTCGTCGCCGGCCTCCACCAGCCGGGCATCGGCGACGTGCAGGTCGGCGCCGTCCCGGCCGAACACGGGCGTGATCTCCGCGCGGAGGTGCTCGCGGCTGGCGGCGATGGCCAGGGTCTCCAGGAAGGCGCCCATGCACAGGTAGGCGTCCCGGTCGTCGGGATCGGCCGGCAGGTAGTCGTGGTGGTCGTAGTGCAGCTCGTAGGCGCCGTCCTCGCGGACACGGATGCGCCAGGGCTGGGCGTTGTGCGCGCTGGGGGCCCGCAGTGCGGCGGTGAGCACCGCACGGTGCAGTGCCGGCACGGCGGTGACGGTGTCAGGCATGGTCTCCTCGCAGGATGTAGCGGCGCTTGATGCGCGTGGCGTTGGCTTCGAAGACACCGGTTCCGGGCGCGGTGGGCGCGATGTGGAAGGCCAGCGCCCGGTCGTCCTCGGCCGCGGCGGCGGCCCAGTCGCGGTTGTGCAGCACGAGCCAGTCGGCCAGCGCGGCCATCACCATGGCCGGCAGGCCGGGGTCGACGCGGCCGTGGTCGTCGGCGACCTCGACGTGCACCACGGGGCCGGTGGTGCCGTCCGGCTCGACGTGCACCACGGGGCCGGTGGTGCCGTCCGGGTAGTCGGCCATGGCCAGGCAGAACGCGCCGATGCCCAGGTCGGGGCGGCGGTCGGCCAGGGTGCCGAGCGCGGCGTCGACGTCCTCCGGGTAGAGGTTCGCGCCCATGTGCGACAGCGTGGAGTCGGCGCGCCCGTGCACGTAGAGCATGGGTAATCGCGGTGCGCCGGCCAGCGGCAGGGCGATGCCGTGGCGGGCCGCGGCCGCGACCAGGTCGGGGAAGCGCAGCACGCCGCCGGCGTCGTGCACGGCGTACCGCACACGGGGCGACAGCAGCCGCCGCGTGACCGTGACGACGAGTTCTCCGTCGACGGCCTCCACGTGGTAGGTCGACGGGTCGTACTGGAACACCATGGGCAGCCGCCCGGTGTGGCCGAACAGGGCCTGCGCGAAGTCGGGGTCGGTGGCCGCGGCGGCCCGCACCGCCACGGTCAGCTCGGTCTCGCCGGCCACGCCGATGTCCAGGTCGGAGGCGCCGTAGGCGGACAGCACGTGGGAGAACGAGCGCTGCAGCCGCCGGCGCAGCACCTCGGTCATGCCCTCGCCGCCGACGAAGCCCCACAGCTCGTGGGCCGACAGGTCCACGCCGCGCTCGGCGGCCGCCGCGACCAGCGCGTCCAGGAACGGCGGGTAGCCGCACACCACGTAGCAGACGTCGGTGCCGAGCAGGTCGATCGCCGCGAACATCTTGTCCAGGTCGGGCCCGCACGACTTGACCACGCCGAGCCGCCGCAGCGCGCCCGTGACGGACTGGCCGGTGGCCCAGGCGCCCATGGAGAAGCAGTTGAGCACCACGACGCGGCGGTGGCGGCGGGACCGCAGCAGGTAGCGCGCCTGCACGGCGAGACGCGCCTCGACCTGGTCGAGCTCCGCCCGCGAGCGGACCCACTGGTAGGGCCGGCCCGACGAGCCGGAGGACTCGTCGACCTCCACGCCCCGTTCGGGCAGCTCACCGCCGCGGCAGCGCGCGGCCAGCGGGTGCACGTCGATGTAGTTGGCCTTGTCCAACACCGGCAATGCCGACAGGTATCCGTGTAGGCCGCCGGCCTGCGTCGCGGCCGACCATGGTCGCGCTCCCTGCGTCGCCGCCTGGTAGGCCGGCACCTGCCGGCGTGCCGTCGCGGCCGTGCGCACGGCGCCGTACAGCCCGGCGCGTTCGGCGACGCCGGCGCCCCATCGGCCGAGCAGCGCCATGCCGCCCGGCCGCCGCGCCAGCGTCACGTCGGCGGCGCGCACGAGCAGGTGCGCGCCGAGTCCGCCGGCGAGGTCGAAAGCCACTGCGATCCGCATGCGGCACATCGTGTTCGGCCTCGGGGCCGGCCATAAGCGAGGTGCTACTCAGTGCGGGTGAGTAGTTGCACCGATTGACAGGCTGTGCCGACGGCCTCAGGGCTCGCGGGCAGCAGCGGTAGACGAACGTCCGGGGTGGGGATGCGGCCGTGCGCGTGCAGCACGCCCTTGAGCACGGTCGGGTTGGGTTCGGCGAACAGCGCCGTGCACAGCCGCGCCAGGGCGTGACCGAGGGGACGGGCGGTTGCCACGTCGCCCTTGTGCCACGTCGCCACGAGCCGGGCGAACTCCGCGGTGCACAGGTGTGAGGAGGCGGTGATGCCGCCGTGGGCGCCCAGCGCCAGCATGGGCGACAGGTAGGCGTCGTCCCCGGCGAACACGGCGAAGTCCGGCGGGCAGTCGCCCAGCAGCGCGACGGCGTCCTCGGTCATGCCGCTGGCTACCTTGGCCCCGATGATGTTGGGGATTCGGCTGAGCGTGAGCAGCGTGGCGGCGCTGAGCGGCTGTGCCGTGCGGTGTGGCACGTGGTAGACGAGCAGCGGCACCGGGCTGTCGGCGGCCAGCTGCGTGAAGTGGGCGATGACGCCGGCCTCCCCGGGGCGCACGTAGTACGGCACCGGCACCAGCGCGGCGTCGACCTGCGCATGCGCGGCCAGCGCCTCGACGCTGGAGCGGGTGTCATTGGTGCCGGCCCCCACCACGAGCGCGGCGCCGTGATCGGCGCAGGCCCGCGCGCATATCTCCAGCACCGTGCGCTTCTCGTCGGCGTCGAGGGCGAAGGCCTCCGCGGTGGTGCCCAGCGCGACGAGGCCGGCCGCGCCCTGCGTGAGGACGTCGTCGGCCAGCGCCGCGAGGGCCTCGGCCGCGACGGTGCCGTCGGCGGCGAACGGCGTGATCAGGGGGACGAGGATGCCTTCCATGCCCTTCAGCGTGCGGGCGGCGATCATGCAGGTCCAGTTCGCGTTTGTACGGTGATACGTAAGCTGGGCTGATGCTTGATGTGCGCCGGCTGCGGCTGCTGCGGGAACTGGCCCATCGCGGCACCATCGCCGCCGTCGCCGAGGCGGTCTCGTTCACGCCGTCCGCGGTGTCGCAGCAGCTGTCCGCGCTGGAGCGGGAGGCGGGTGTGCCGCTGTTGACCCGCAGTGGCCGCCGGGTGGTGCTCACGCCGGCCGGCCGCGGCCTGGTCCGGCATGCCGAGGCCGTGTTGGCGCAGCTGGAGCGCGCCGCCGCCGAGCTCGACGGGGCCCGTCAAGGTCTGTCGGGGTCGCTGCGCATCGGCACCTTCCCCAGCGCCGGCCGGGCCATGGTGCCGGCCGCGCTGGCCGAGCTGTCACGGCGCCATCCGGGGTTGGAGCCCATGGTCGTGGAACTGGATCCCGCCCAGGTCGCCGACGCGGTGCGGGCCGGCGACCTCGATGTGGCGCTGGTGCACTCCTACGACTTCGCTCCCGTGCCGGACGAGGCTGGTATCGCCGTGATACCGCTGTGCCGCGAGTCGATGTACCTCGCCACCACCTCGACCGGGCTCGCGACCGTGGCCGACTGCCGTGACGAGCCGTGGATCCTCGCGGTCGAGGGCACGTTGTGCCACCGCATGACCGTGCACGCCTGCCAGGCCGCCGGCTTCACCCCGCACGCCCGGCACCAGATCGACGACTTCGGCACCGTTCTCGCGCTCGTCGCCGCCGGTCAGGGCGTGGCGCTGGTGCCCGAGCTGGGGCTGGTCGACTGCCCCGACGGCGTCACGCTGACCCGGCTGTCCCTCGGCCGTCACACCCGCATCGCCCACCGCAGCGGCGCCGAGGACCACCCGGCCGTGCGAGCCTTCGCCGACGCCCTGCGCACCACCGTTCCCGAAGGGCTTTAGAACCCCGAGGGCCGCTGGTCGGCCCAGGGACGGGCCTGCTCGATCTGGGACGAAAGGGACAGCAGCGTGCACTCGTCGTGGGGCCGCCCGACCAGCTGCACGGCCAGCGGCAGGCCCTCGGGCGTGAACCCGGCGGGCACGGAGGCGGCGGGGTTGCCGGCGATGTTCCACTGCGGCAGGAACGCCGTGTAGCGGTTGGCGGCCAGCAGCGCGGTGAACGTGGAACGGCCCTGCCACTCGCCGACGCGGATCGGCGGCTTGGTGAGCGTGGGCGTGAGCAGCACGTCGACGTGCTCGAAGACCTGGTTGGCGACCTGGGAGAAGCGCTCCCCGAACCGCAGCGACCGCATGACCAGCCATCGCGGCACGGCGCGGCCCATGGCGGCGACCTGCCGGGTGCGGCGCTCCACGGCCTCGGGGCGGTCCAGCGCGGCCACGGACTCGGCGGCGCTGGACAGGTAGCGCGGGGCCAGCGCGAGCTGCGTGGTCGGGTCCAGCAGCGTGGGATCGCGCTCGACGACCTCGTGCCCCAGCTCCCGCAGCAGCTCCGCCATGCCCAGCACCGCTGCCTGCACGCGCTCGTCCACCGGCGCGCCGGCGACCCACGGCTTGAGCGACACCGCCACGCGCAGCTTGCCCGGCGCGGTCGCCGCGGCCTCGACGAAGCTGGTGCGTGGCGGGATCGCGGCCACCGGGTCGCTGGGCAGCGAGCCCCGGATCTGGTCGGCGACCAGGGCCCAGTCCCGCACGTGCCGACTCAGCGGCCCGGTCACGACCATGCCCGTCCACTGCTCGCCGTTGGGGTGCAGCGACACCCGCCCGCGC
The DNA here is from genome assembly GCF_040682195.1 of Kutzneria sp. NPDC051319. Lineage (NCBI taxonomy): Bacteria > Bacillati > Actinomycetota > Actinomycetes > Pseudonocardiales > Pseudonocardiaceae > Kutzneria > Kutzneria sp. NPDC051319. The sequence goes on from NZ_JBFBAM010000033.1 coordinate 70,735, forward strand.
TGCGGCTTGAGGCCGTAGATGCCCGTCGAGGCGGCGGGGATTCGGATCGAGCCGGCCCCGTCGGAGCCGATCGCCGCGCCCGCCAGCCCCGCGCACACGGCGCTGGCCGACCCGCCGCTGGAGCCGCCCGAGGTGTGCTCGGGCGACCACGGGTTGCGGGTGGCGCCCGCGAACGCCGACTCCGTGTACGGCCACAGCCCCAGTTCCGGCATCCGCGTGCGCCCCACGATCACCGCCCCCGCAGCGCGCAGCCGTCGCACGACCTCCGAGTCCGCCGGCTCCGTACGGTCCACGGCGTACGTGCCGGTCGTCGTGGGCAGGCCGGCGATGGCCAGGTCCTCCTTCACGGCGATCGGCACGCCCAGCAGCGGCGCGTCCTCCCCGTGGGCTCGGCGCTCGTCGGCCTCGGCCGCGCGCGCCAGGGCCTGTTCGGCGAACACCAGGCGGTAGGCGTTGAGCTCGCGGTCGTGGCGCTCGATGCGACGCAGCGTGGCGTCCACCAGCTCACGTGACGACAACTCGCCGGCGCGCAGCAGTTCGGCCTGGGCGGCGGCGCCGGCGAAACACACGTCGGCGAGGTCCATGCCCCGACCCTAGGGCCGTTTCCTACATCCGGGCAGGGTGCCGATGCCGCCACATCCCGAACTTCATGGCCAGGAAAGCCACCACGATCAGCGGGAACGCGAAGCCGTGGGTAAGCACGATCACGGCGGCCAGCACCAGCAGCACCGGCAGCACTCGCGGGTCGAAGCCGGGTCCGCGGCGGCGGCCCCGTTCGGGTTTCGGGGGAGTCGGGTCGGGCAGGTCGGCGGTCAACGGCGTCAGGTCGTCCAGGAACCGGGCCTTGTAGGTCTCGGCGATGCGCTCCTCGGCCTCGGGCAGGGTCAGCAGACCCTGGCCGACGGCCTCGTTGAGCCGCTCGACGATCCGTTCCCGGTCCTGGTCGGACGCCCTCATCTGAGTGGTCATGCCTCCATGCTCCGTGCGCGCGGGGGTGGCGACGTCGGTTGGGAAGCGGCTTGTCGGCGTACGTCGAGGGGCGTACGCCATGATCGGGACATGACGAGTTTGCGGGGCAGGACGGCGCTGGTGACCGGCGCGGGTCGGGGGCTCGGACGGGCGCTGGCGGTGGGGCTGGCCGCCGAGGGCGCGGACGTGGTGCTGGTGGCGCGGTCGCGGGAGCAGTTGGAGCAGACCGCCGCGCTGGTGTCGACGAAGGCCACCGTGATCCCGGCCGACCTGGGCGACCTCACGCAGGTGGCCGCCGTCGCCGAACAGGCCGGTGCGGTGGACGTGCTGATCAACAACGCCGCCGTGCCGTGGCCGGTCGGGCCCACCGCGACGCTCGACCCGGCGGAGGTCGCCGCCGCGGTCAACCTGAACGTGACCGGGCTGATCGCGCTGACGGTCGGCGTGCTGTCCGGGATGCTCGAGCGCGGCTGGGGCCGGATCGTGAACCTGTCCAGCGGGGTGGCCGGCAACCCCGGCTTCATGATCGGCGGCACCATCTACACCACGACCAAGGTGGCGGTGGAGGGGCACACCGTGAACCTGGCCGCCGAGCTCGCGGACACCGGCGTGACGGCGAACATCTACCGGCCCGGCACGGTGGACACCTCGATGCAGACCTGGGTCCGCGAGGAGGGCAGCGCGCAGATGAGCGAGGCGACCCGGTCGTACTTCGCCGGTGTGCACGAGCGGGGCGAGCTGCTCACGCCCGAGCACAGTGCGGCCCGTCTGATCGCCCGGCTGGCCGGAGACGACAACGGGCGTACCTGGACCCCCAACGACCCGGCCTGACCCCGCGGGCGATCTCTAAACCGTGATCGACATCGCTGCTGGCCAGCGGCGCGTCGAGGCCACCACAGGCGTGGTACCACAGCTAGGGTGATCATGTGGTTGATCGACGTCCGGGGTCAAGGCGGGCACTGCTGGGGGATGCGGCGATAGCGATTCTCGCGCGGGAGGGCGGCCGTGGGCTGACCCATCGCGCCGTGGACCGGGAGGCGGAAGTGCCGCAGGGCACGACCAAGAACTACTTCCCGACGCGGGAGTCGCTGCTGGAGGCGGCGGCCGCGCGCATGGCCGACGAGCACCGGGCGGCGGTGGAGCGGCTGCACAGCACCACCCCGTCGCAGGTGTCCCCGAGCCAGCTGGGGGAGCTGTACCCGGCGCTGCTCAACCGCGCCGTCAACGGGGACCCGACGCAGCTGCTGGCCATGGCCGAGCTGTACCTGGAGGCCGTGCGGCGGCCGGGAGTGCGGCAGGCGCTGGGGGAAATGGCGATCGCCAATGCCGAGTCGGCGGTGGCACTGCACCAGGTGGCGGGGCTGGACAGCACGACCCGGGATGTCGGCGTGCTGGACGCCTATCTGCTGGGAATCTCGTTGTCCCTTCTGGCATTGCCGCCCGACGCGCTGCGCAGGATCGGCTTGGACGACCCCTATTCACTCGGTCTCGGTGTGTTCGCGGCGGCCGTCCCGAAGGCGCCCGCGGCCGATACGGGGATCGCCGACCAGGAATGCTCCTAAACGCGTTTCACCCGGCTGGACGAATTGTTTTTGCCTTTTCGTGTGTCATCCTGGCGTTTGTGCATGACCGGCAGGTGAGCACGTCCGTGCTGGTGGACGTGGTCTACGTGCTGGGCGGCGACGTGGTGTTCTCCCCGGCCGCCCAGCAGCTCAGTGATGCCGAGACCGCGGAGCGACTGCTGGCCGCGGCGGCCCTGATGGGCATTGCCCGGCAGATTATGCATGAAATCGTGGTGACGAACGGGCTGCCGATCGACCAGGCGACCCGCCTTGTGCTGGACGCGGCCACGGCTTCCGGGTGGATTTCCGGTGACGACGGCGGAACGGAATGGTTGCGGGCCGGCTGATCAGCGGGTGCGAACAACGGTGTCGGCGACAAAGGCGCTCGGCACCGAAGGTGTCTTGCCACAACTGGTCGGGCGAGCCGGCGGCAGCGGGTGTTCCGTCACGGTGACACTCCATTCCCGGCCATCCGAATGAGTGACGACAACACCGTCGGGGGATACCGACAACGCCGTCGGATCCGTGTCCTCCAGCAGTTCCCGCACCGCCAGCTCGGCCACCTGGCCCGGCCGTGACCAGCAGGAACGCCCTCGGTTGCCCGTCAGCACCACGCCGCCGGAATCGAGCAGCCGCTGCCCGTCGGACGGCGCGACCCGGCCGTAGAGATATCCCGTCGGCAACAGCACCGCCGTCGGCGCGAACCGATGACCGCCGGTGTGCGTGGTCTCCCAGACCCGCCCCGGATTCGCCGCCGCCAGCGCCCCGGCCAGGGGACGCCCCTCCACCGCGCAGCACACGTCGCGGCGGCCGTTGGTGCACACCAGCAGCACCGACTCGTCGACGCGGCTGCCCAGGCCCACGTGCTGCCCGGCGCCGGCGGCATGGAAGTCCAGGTCCAGCAGCTGCTTGGGGTCGGTCAGCACCGTCGACTCCAGCCAGCATGCCCCGGGCCGCGTGGACGCGAGGTACACCTGGCGGGGCTGGGCGTGGTGGAAGTCCGCGTGTGCCCCGGGCCGTCGGATCAGCACGATCCGCACACCGCTGCCGTTGGCCCGCGCGGACAGCTCAGAGGCCAGGTCATGGTCGAGGTGGCTCTCGTGCAGGGCGTCGTGACCCCAGGGGCCGGGCTGCTCGATACACAGCCAGCCGGTTGCGACAGACGCGGTTCCGGCCTGCGGCTCGCTCAGCGCGGCGGACAGGGCCGAACAGCTGCCGGACGTGTCGTGCACCTTCACAAGACTACAACCGGGTGATCTCCGGCACCCCGTGAACGCGGCGATCGACCTCCTAGGCTGCGGTCATGATCGAGGATTGGTCCGACGAGGTAACCCAGATCCGACGCCGCCGTGAGCAGGCGGCCGGGCTCGGCGGACCGGACAAGATCGCCCGCCAGCACGGCAGTGGGCGGATGACCGTGCGCGAGCGGATCGAGGCGCTGGCCGACGAGGGCAGCTTCGCCGAGATCGGGGCGCTGGCCGGGTTCGCCAACCCGGACGGCAGCGTGACGCCGGCGAACTTCGTGGCCGGCACAGCCCGGCTCGGCGGACGCAAGGTGGTGCTGGGCGCGGACGACTTCACCGGGCGCGGCGGGTCGGGGGACGCGGCCATCCACGCCAAGCAGGTGTACTCCGAGCAGCTGGCCGGCCAGTTCCGGCTGCCGCTGATCCGCCTGCTCGACGGGGCCAGCGGCGGCGGCAGCGTGAAGATGATCGAGCAGGCCGGCTACAGCTACGTGCCGGTCAACCCCGGCTGGGACCACGTCGTCGACAACCTCTCCACGGTGCCGGTGGTGTCGGCGTGCCTGGGGCCCGTGGTCGGCCTAGGTGCGGCACGGGCGGTGATGTCTCACCTGTGCGTGCTGGTGGAGGGCCTGGCGCAGCTGTTCGTCGCCGGACCGCCCGTGGTGCGCGGCGGCATCGGCGAGGACGTGGACAAGGAGCAGCTCGGCGGTGCGGACGTGCACCGCCGCAACGGCAACGTCGACCGCTTCGTCGCCACCGAGGCCGAGGCGTTCGCCGTGATCCGCCGGTTCCTGTCCTACCTGCCGTCCAGCGTTCATGATCTGCCTCCCGTCACGACCTGCGAAGATGCCGCCACGCGCGCCGACGAGAGCCTGCTGTCGGCGATCCCGCGCAACCCGCGACGGCCGTACCGAATCGCGCCCATCCTCGACGCTGTCTTCGACGCCAGCTCGGTGTTCCGCTACGCCGACTACGGCGGCGCCACCGTCACCGCGCTGGCCCGCCTCGACGGCCACCCCGTGGGCGTGGTCGCCACCGACCCGTACCGCGGCAACACGCTGTCCGCCGCCGGCGCGCTGGCCCTGACCCGGCTCGTGGACCTGTGCGAGACGTTCCACCTGCCGATCGTCAGCCTCACCGACCAGGGCGGCATGACCATCGGCACCGCCGCCGAACGCGCCGGCACCCTGCGGACCGGCGCCCGCGCCATCAGCGCCGTCTACCAGGCCCACGTGCCGCAGGCCGAGCTGATCCTGCGCCGCGTGTACGGGGTCGGCGGCGCCGGCATCGTCAACCGCCACCGTGGCGCCCGCAGCTGGGCCTGGCCCTCCGGCGACTGGGGCTCGCTGCCGGCCAAGGGCGGTATCGAAGCCGCCTACCGCGCCGAACTCGCCCGCTCCGACGACCCCGCAGCGGACCTCGAAGCCATCCAGGACCGCCTGGCCACCCTGATGTCCCCGTTCCGCACGGCCGAGCACTTCGGCGTGCAGGACATCATCGACCCACGGGAGAGCCGGGCCCTGCTGTGCGAGTGGGTGCACGACGCCTACCGGCTACTGCCCGCGTTGGTGGGACCACCCCACTGGGGAACCCGGCCCTAGTGGCAAGATCGAGCCGGTGCGCTTCTACGCCGACCTGCACATCCACTCGAAGTACTCCCGGGCCTGCAGCCGCGACTGCGATCTCGAGCACCTGACCTGGTGGGCCCAGCGCAAGGGCATCAGCCTCGTCGGCACGGGCGACTTCACCCACCCCGCCTGGTACGACCACCTGCGCGAGACGCTCGTGCCGGCCGAGCCCGGCCTGTTCCGGCTGCGCCCCGAGCTCGACCGCGACATCGCCCGCACGCTGCCGCCCAGCTGCGTCGGCGACGTCCGCTTCATGCTCAGCGTGGAGATCTCGACGATCTACAAACGTGACGACCGCACCCGCAAGGTGCACCACCTGATCTACATGCCGAGCTTCGACGCGGCCGCCGAGTTCAACCGGCGGCTGGGCAAGATCGGCAACCTCGGCTCCGACGGCCGCCCCATCCTCGGCCTGGACTCCCGCGACCTGCTGGAGATCACCCTGGAGAGCGGCGAGGGCTCCTACCTGGTGCCGGCCCACGTGTGGACGCCGTGGTTCGCGGTGCTGGGCTCCAAGTCCGGCTTCGACGCCATCGCCGACTGCTACGCCGACCTCGCCGACCACGTCTTCGCCGCCGAGACCGGCCTGTCCAGCGATCCCGAGATGAACTGGCGCGTCTCCGGCCTGGACCGCTACACCCTGGTCAGCAACTCCGACGCGCACTCGCCGCCCGTGCTCGGGCGCGAGGCCACGGTGTTCGACACCGACATGGACTACTTCGCCGTGCGCCGCGCCCTGGAGACCCGGGAGGGCTTCGGCGGCACCGTCGAGTTCTTCCCCGAGGAGGGCAAGTACCACTCCGACGGCCACCGCAAGTGCGACGTGCGCTTCGGCCCGGCCGAGACCATCGCCCACAACGGCCTGTGCCCGGCCTGCGGCAAGCCGCTCACCGTCGGCGTGCTCAGCCGCATCCAGGAGCTGGCCGACCGCGAGCTCGGCTACCGGCCCGCCGACGCCGTCGACTTCCGCAGCCTCATCCCGCTGCCGGAGATCATGAGCGAGCTGCTCGGCGTCGGCCCCAAGAGCAAGAAGGTGCTCTCCGAGATTGCCACCCTCACCGCCGCCCACGGTCCCGAGCTGGGCATCCTCGACGACGTGCCGCTGGATGACCTCGCCGCCTCCAACACGTTGCTGGGCGAGGCGATCGGACGGCTGCGCCGCGGCGAGGTCATCCGCGACGCCGGCTACGACGGCGAGTACGGCGTGATCCGGCTGTTCGAGCCGGGGGAGCTGGCCAAGGCCTCCGGGTCGGTCTCCCTGTTCGACGACGACCTGTTCGCCCCGCCGCCCAAGCCCAAGCCGGTCGCCGCACCGGTTGTGGCCGATGCGCCGGTCGAGCCCGAGCTGTTCGAGGAACCGGCGCTGCCCGAACCCGTCGGCACCACCCTGCTCGACGGCCTCGACCCCGACCAGCGGGCCGCCGCGGCCGTGCCGTCCGGGCCGCTGCTGATCATCGCCGGCCCCGGCACCGGCAAGACCCGCACCCTGACCCACCGCATCGCCCATCTCGTCACCGAACGCGGCGTGCCGGCCTCGCAGTGCCTGGCCATCACCTTCACCCGCCGCGCCGCCGCCGAACTGGCCGAGCGCCTGGAAACCCTGGTCGGGCCGCAGGCGCACGACCTCACCGTGGCGACGTTCCACTCGCTCGGCGTCCGCATCCTGCGTGAGCAGCACGCCCGCGTGGGCCTCAGCCCGCGGTTCGGCATCGCCGACGAGACCGTCGTCCAGGAACTGCGGGACGAGCACGGCGAGATGTACAAGAAGGAGCTGCGCGCCCGCGACCTCGTCGACTTCGACGACCTGGTCGAGATGCCCGTGGAGCTGCTGGCCGGGGACACCTCGCTGATCGAGCACTACCGCGCCCGCTGGCCGTGGGTCAGCGTCGACGAGTACCAGGACGTCGACGAGACCCAGTACCGGCTGCTGCGCCTGCTGTGCGCCGCCGACGGCAACCTCACCGCCATCGGCGACCCCGACCAGGCGATCTACCGCTTCCGTGGCGCCGACGTCGGTTTCTTCCTGCGGTTCCAGGAGGACTTCCCGGGCGCCACCCGCGTGCAGCTGGGCCGCAACTACCGCTCCGGCAAGCACATCCTCGCCGGCGCCGTGCAGGCCATCACCCCGACCACGCTGGTCGAGGACCGCTCGCTCGAACCGTGCGGCTCGCACACCGAGCACGCCCTCATCGGCCTGCACCACGCCATCGACGAGCAGGCCGAGGCCAGCTTCGTCGCCCGCACCATCGACCAGCTGCTGGGTGGCTCCTCGTTCCACTCGCTCGACACCGGCCGCGTGGCCGGCGACGGGACGCAGGGCTTGTCGTTCAACGACTTCGCCGTGCTCTACCGGACCAGCACCCAGGCCCGGGCCGTGATGGAGGCCCTGACCCGCGCCGGTGTCCCGTTCCAGAAGCGCTCCCACGACCGGCTCACCGATCGCCCCGGCGTCCGTGCCCTGGCTCGGGAGCTGGGCCTGGTCGGGCTGCACGGCTCCGTCGTCGAACGGGTCCGCCAGGCCGCGCACGGCCTCGACGACGAGGACTCCTTCACCGCCCTGGAACTGCTCATGCCGCTGGCGCTGCGTCACGGCGACGACCTGGCCGGCTTCCTGTCCGAGCTGGCCCTCGGCGCCGAGGTCGACACCTGGGACCCGCGCGCCGACCGCGTCTCGCTGCTGACCCTGCACGCCTCCAAGGGCCTGGAGTTCCCGGTCGTGTTCCTCGTCGGCTGCGAGGACGGGCTGCTGCCCATGCGTTGGCCGGGGGAGACCCTCGACCAGGAGGCCGTCAACGAGGAACGCCGCCTGTTCTTCGTCGGCATGACCCGCGCCCAGCAGCACCTTTACCTCAGCCACGCCTCCTCCCGCCTCCGCCAGGGCACCGTCCGCCCGGCCACCCCTTCCCCCTTCCTCTCTGCCATCGCCCCCACCGTCACCGACCGCATAGGCGACCCCGTCCCCAGAAAACGCAAACCCAAGCAAGAAACCCTTTTCTAAGTTCGGAAGGGACCATTCCTCCACTCGGAGTGGAGGAATGGTCCCTTCCGAAC
>NZ_JBFBAM010000033.1:79198-97540 GCF_040682195.1 Kutzneria sp. NPDC051319
AAAAAACCCAACCCACACCAACAACCATTTTTATTTTTTCGGCCGCCACAATACCCCCCCTCGGGGTGGAGGATGGGCCCAACCCCCACGACTACCTAGCGTTACTGGGACAACGTGGTGCAGGTGAGTTGGGGGCGGCCGGGGGTGGAGCCGGGGGAGCCGGCGACGAGGCCGAAGCTGGTGGAGGTGTTGGCGGCGAGCACGGCGTTCCACGAGGCGTTGCGAACCACCAGCACTGGACCCTGCTGCGAGAAGGTGCCGTTCCACAGGCTCGTCACCCGCTGACCGCCGGGCATCCGCCAGCTGACCTGCCAGCCCGTGAGCTGCGAGCCGGTCAGGTTGGTGATCGTCACGGCCGCCTGGTAGCCGGTCGACCAGCTGTTCATCACGTCGTAGTGCGCCGAACAGCCCGCCGACGCCGAGGCGGGATCGCCCGCCACCGTCGTCGTCGGACCGGGAGCGGGAGCGGGCACGGTGATCGACGGCTTGGCGGTGTTGTGGGACGGCGACGCCACGGGATGCACCCCGAACTGCTGCGCCACCACCATGCCCACGGCGACAACGGCCGCGGTCACCGGCACCCCCAACGCCAGCCACCGACCCACCGGCGAACCCCGCCGCGGCAACGACGCCATCCGCCGGGTCTCCGGCTGCACGGCGGGCGGCTGCGGCAACGACGAGGGCAGAGGGGACGAACCGGCCAGGGCCTGCTCGAACCGGTCCGCCACCTCCACCATCGTCGGACGCGTCTCCGGATCACGCCGCAACATCTCCACCAGCAGATCCGCCACGGCGCCGCCGCGCCTCGGCGGCGTGATCTCCCCGTAGGCGACCTGGTGCAGCAGCGCGATCGTGTTCTGGTCCATCCCGTACGGCGGCTTGCCCTCGAAAGCCGCGTACAAGGTCGAACCCAGCGAGAACACGTCCGAACGCGGGCTGCTCTCCGACCCGGTCGCCACCTCCGGCGCGAGGTAGGCCGGAGTGCCCGCGAGAATGCCGGCCGCGGTCACCGCCCCGTCGTCGGGCGCCCGCGCGATCCCGAAATCCGTGATCTTGGCCGTGCCGTCCTCGGCCAGCAGCACGTTGTCCGGCTTGATGTCCCGGTGCACGATGCCCAGCTCGTGCGCGGACGCCAGCGCGGAGGCGATCTGGAAGCCGATCGACGCCACCTCCGTCGGCCCCAGCACACCCTTGGTCTCCACGACCTCGGACAGGCTCCGCGAGGGCAGGTACTCCATCACCAGGCACGGCCGACCGTCGTGCTCCACGACGTCGTGCACGGAAATGGCGTTCGGATGCCGCAGCCGGGCCGTGATCCGACCCTCCCGCTCCGCCCGCGCCACCGCCTCCCGCTCGCTGACGTCGTCGGGCGTCATGCCGCGGACCGTCACCAGCTTCAACGCGACCTCGCGGTTCAGCCGCTCGTCACGGCCACGCCACACCGCCCCCATGGCGCCGCGCCCGATGCACGACACCAGGCGGTAGCGCCCGTCGATCAACTCACCACTGTCCGGCACACCGCTACCTACGCGGAGATCGGCTGACCGGATCAGTGAACCCGAATCAGGGTTTGAACGTCTCCCTCACAGGAACCCTGCACTGGGGTCCGCTAGCATTCCGCCCACCCCGACACACCCACCACTGCGAGACGGCCGACCACACATGCCCGAGCACATGACGGTCCACCTCCCCGCACCACTGGCCTTAGTGCGCCGCGGCGCCCAGCACCTGCTGGAGTCGACGCTGGTGCCGCTGGGCCTGTTCTACCTCGTCTTCACTCTCGTCGGCCTCCAGGGCGCGCTGTTCGCCGCCCTCGGCTGGTCGCTGGCGGCGCTCGCGCGCCGCATCCTGCTGCGCAAGGAGATCCCCGCCGTGCTGTGGGTGACCACGGCGCTGCTCTGCGTGCGCACGCTCGTCGGCTACCTCACCGGCAGCGTCTTCCTCTACTTCCTGCAACCGACCGTGCAGAACTTCGCCTTCGCGGCGATCCTGCTGGCCACGCTGCCGCTCAACCGGCCGCTGCTGGCCAAGCTGGCCGACGACTTCTGCGCGTTCCCGACCGTGGTCACCGGCCACCCGCACGTCCAGAAGTTCTTCCGCCAGGTCTCGTTCCTGTGGGCGCTGGTGTTCATCACCAACGGCGTCACCACGCTGTGGGCCCTGGCCAGCGCCACCGTCGGCAGCTTCCTGATGGTCAGCACCGCCGGCTCGTACAGCATGGTCGCCCTCGGCATCGCCGTGTCCCTGCTGTGGTTCCGCCGCCTGCTCAAGGCGCACGGCATCACGCTGCGCCTCGGCCACCAGGCGGTCGCCGCCGCCTGAACACTGTGGGTCGGATCGGGCGCCGTTCCCTTGGGGGCGGCGCCCGATCCGTGTGTTCAGGCCAGGCGCTTCTCGAACCAGTGATCGGCGTAGGGCGAGCGGTTGTACGCCGGAATCTCCACGTAGCCATTGCGTGCGTACAACCGCCGCGCCTCAACAAGATCCTTGCGCGTGTCCAACCGCGCGGTGGTCAGGCCCATGTCCACGGCGGCCCGCTCCAACGCGGTCAGCAGCGCGAGGGCGCCGCCCCGGCCACGCATGGTCGGGCGCAGGAAGACCCGGGTCAGTTCGGCGACGCCGGGGGAGAGGACCCGGAACCCGCCGCAGCCACCAAGCTCCCCGTCGTACGAGGCGGTGAGCAGGAGACCGGTGGGCGGCACGAGGTCGTCGCTGGGCTCCTCGGCCAGCACCTGCACGATCTCCGACTCCAGCGCCGGCCGGCCCCAGTACCGGGCGATGATGTCCGTGTAGTACTCACGCAGCAGGCCCGCACCCACCACGCCGTTGGGGTCCACGGCCTCGACTGTCCACGTCACGGCCGCATCCTGACCTCGCGCCCCCGGCCGTCACTACCGATTTATCCCGCACATGCCGTTGCCAGCATATTCCCGTAAGGCTATATTCGCGGCCATGGACCCGACACTCGGCACCCACACCGACGGCCGCCCGGCGCTGCGCTTCGAACGGCGCCTCAAGCACCCGCCCGAGCTCGTCTGGCGGGCCATCACCGAACCCGAGCAGCTCCGCGCCTGGTATCCGATTCGCGCACTGACCATCGACCTGCGCGTCGGCGGCCGCATCGAGTTCGAGGGCATGCACGCCGTCGTCACCCAGCTCGACCCGCCGAGGGTCTTCGCCTTCTCCGAGCACGCACCGCCCGAGATGCAGCGGGAGAGCGACGACCTCATCCACTTCACGCTCACACCCGACGGCGACGGCTGCCTGCTCGTGTTCACCCACGTCTTCGACGACCGCCCCGCCGCCGCCAGCTACGGCTCCGGCTGGAACCTCTGCCTCAACGCCCTGCTCGCCCACGTCAACAGCGAGGAGTTCCGCATGGAGCGTCCCTCCGACGCCCACCACGAGCAGCTCATCCACCAGTTCGCGCTGGACCAGGGGAGTGTCACGCCCGTCGGCGACGGCTACCAGGTCCGCTTCGAACGCCAGCTCACCCGGCCCGTCGAGGACGTGCGAGCCGCGCTGGGGGACCTCGACGCGGATCCGTCCGTGCGGATCGAGCTGTCCCAGGGCACCGGCCACGGCGCACGGCTCGAACTCACTCAGACCGTCGCCAGCGAAGCCGACGCCGACCTCGACGGCTGGCGCCAGCGCATCGAGGACCTGGTCCGCCGCGTCACAGCTGGCTGAGCGCCGCCTTCAGGAACTCGTCGCGACGCGCGTTCAGGGTCGGCCCGTCCAGATCGGGGCGGCCCTGGTCGACCGCGTTCGGCAGCCACTCGCCGACGTCCGGCGGGGTGCTCAGCGAGGCGACCACATCCCAGTACGCCACGTCCGGCGCCGGCTTGCCGGCCTTCGACCGCCAGCCCTCCGACACCCGATCCGCGTACTCCGGGCCGTAGAACAGGGCCGCGTCACAGCGCAACGAGCCCAAATCCACCCCGGGGTGACCGACACCCGCGCAGTCCCAGTCGATGACCGCTACCAACGACCCGTCCGCCCACATCGTGTTGCCCTGCCAGAAATCCCCGTGCAGCAGCACGGTCGGATGGGGCGGCTCCGGCAGCGTCGCAACCGCCTCCATGGCCTCCAGCAGCAGGGGAGAGGCGGTGCGACGGGCCCGCCAGTCGTCGAAGTCCACCAGCTCGATCGGACGGTGCCGCGCCGGCAAGTCCTTGGTGGGAGCCAACTCTATGGCGTGGATCGTCGCCGCGGCGGCGCCGATCGCCTCCAGGCGGCCCGGCGTGAGCTCGGTCGGAATGAGACTGCTGCCCGGCACCACCGAGATCAACAGGCCGGTCTCGCTGCTGGCCAGCACCCGCGGCGCGACCACACCGTTCGCCTCGGCCGCCGTCAGCGCGGCGATCTCCGTGTCGAACGGGCCCTGGTCGCGCAGCACGGCCTGCCGGCCGTCGACATGGGTGAGCAGCCACGGGGATTTGCTGCCCTGGCGCAGTCCCACGCGCGAGACCACTTCGGATTCCGGCCACATGATCGCGGAGCGTAGGGGAGAGCCCATACTGGGGCCAATCATTTAGGTAGGGGAGTGCGTGAACGACATAGTCACCCGGCTGCGGACCGCCGGCTGTGTGTTCGCCGAGGACGAAGCCTCGTTGCTGACCGACGCCGCGTCCTCACCGTCCGACCTCGAGTCCATGGTGGACAGACGCGTCGGGGGAGAGCCACTGGAGCAGATCGTGGGCTGGGCCGAGTTCTGCGGGCTGCGCATCGCCGTGGAACCGACCGTGTTCGTGCCACGCCGCCGTACGGAGTTCTTGGTCCAGCACGCATCCTCGCTGGTTTCCTCGGGCGGCGTGGTGGTGGATCTGTGCTGCGGCAGCGGGGCCATCGGAGTCGCCACCGTGGCCGGTATGTCCGAATTCGAGCTCTATGCCGCCGACATCGACCTCGCGGCCGTGCAATGTGCGCGGCGGAACGTCGAACCCGTTGGCGGACAGGTGTTTCAGGGCGACCTGTACGACGCCTTGCCTGCCCGGATCCGCGGACAGGTCGACGTGCTGCTGGTGAACGCGCCGTACGTGCCGACCGAGGACATCGGCATGATGCCGCCGGAGGCACGCGACCATGAGGCCCGGGTGGCGCTGGACGGCGGCTCGGACGGCCTGGAGATCCACCGGCGGGTCGCCAGGGACGCGTCGACGTGGCTTCGGCCCGGCGGGCATGTGCTCATCGAGACCAGCGTTCGCCAGGCGGCCACCACAGAGCGTTTGCTCGCCGACGCCGGCCTGACGACCCGGGTCGAGCACTCAGACGAGGTCGACGGCACGGTCGCCGTGGGTCGTCGGCCGCTCAGCTCCGCTTCCGGCGCGGACCAGTGAGCGAGTCCAGGTCGATCGTGACTTCATGGCCGCCGACCATGCCTGTGTAGCTACCGGTGATCAGCGACGAGAAGTGGTACTGGCCGCTGTCGTCGAGGGTGTAGACGGTCAGGCTGTGCGGGCGCTCCTGGATATCGATCACCCACGTGATCGGGATGCCATTGGCCGCGTACTCGGCGGGCTTCCTGATGTAGTCGCGGGCCGCCGATTCGCCCGGAGACACGATCTCGACGGCGAGCAGGATCTCTTCACCGCGTATGCGCACCTGGTCGCCAACTTCCGAGAAGCAGACCACGACGTCGGGAATCCGGCGAGGTGATGGACCACTCAGCTCGGCTTCGAACTCAACCATCGACTCAAGGTCATCGGGCAGCTGCTCATCGAGGCAGTTGGCCAGCCGACGGGCCGCCTTGATGTGCGGGCCAGCGGGTCGGATCATCACGAGCAGTCGACCGTCCTCGATCTCAAAGCGATGTGAGCTGTCTGCGGGCAGCTCATCGAATTCCTGGATGCTGATCGGGAGGCCCTGGCGGTCAAGTGCGGTGCTCAACGGGGCACGCTCCGATCGGTCGGATCGACACGGGGACGCTCTCAGCATGCCGCAACTCTAGCCACACGACTGGGCCGAACGGCCTAGTGGGTGATCAAGGACGCCAGAAGAGGGGCGTCAGATCCACTACTTAACATAATGTAGATTATCGGCCTTACGGCGTCGCGCGTCTCAGCCTGCACTGAAGACGTTCTGACTGGCTGTCCGAGTTGTCAGATTCGCCTCTACGGGCAATCCGCGCCGGTGTGCGCTCGTCCAGAGCTATCGTCGGCGCGATGACGCCGTCAGAAGCGGATCGGACGACTCGGAGGGCGTTCAGGGACGTTCTGAGAGACCCGGATCCCCTGGAGACGCCGCCGGCCGGTCCGCCCGGGTCAAGCGGACTTTTCATGCATAATCGCCATTATGCAGCAAAACGGACACTGATCGTCCAGTGTAGACCAGCGAGCGCAGGGGAGTCACGCATGTCGGACGAGATGGCACGGCTGCACGAGCGTGGGCGTGACACCTTCGCCGAGCTGGTGGACGGCGGCAAGGAGCGGCTCGACCACCTGTTCCGGGCCTCCCCTGGGCTCGCCGAGCTGGCGGTGGGCACGGTCTACGGGCATCTCTCCCACCGCCCCGCCCTGGACGAGCGCACCCGCGAGGCGGTGGCCATCGCCGCGATCGTCGCCGCCGGATGCTGGGAGTCTCCCCTGTCCGTGCACGTCAGGACGGGTCTGGCGGCCGGTCTCACGCCGGCGGAGATCAGCGAGATCCTGGTGGAGACGGCCGCCTTCGCCGGCTTCCCCCGCGCGGTGAGCGCCGTGTCGAAGCTGCCGGACCTGTTCGCCGAGGCCGGCTCCCCCGTGCCGCCCGAGCCGGCGCCGCGCGAGGTCCTGCTCAATGCCCTGAACCACGAGGAACTCCAGGGACTGAGCGGGTACGAGGTCCAGGTGCTCACGACCGGTTCGAACACGGCGGTGGCGCTGTTCCGGGCGGCAGACGGCACGCTCGTGGCCTCGGCTCAGGCCGATACGACCGGCGGGAAGATCACGCGGCTGACGGTCGTGCGCTGACACCGCCCGGGACGCGGCGCGTGAAACTGTCAGGGGTGTGCGGTACAAGATCCACATGAGGCTTGTGGACGCCCAGCTGGCGTTCTTCGCGGCGCGACGGCCGCGCAAGGATTCGCCGCACACGACGGACGCGTACCGGCGGGACCTGGCGGGCATCACGGCGCTGCTGGTGGACGAGATCGGCGGCGACGCGGAGATGCTGGTGGTCGAGGACCTGACCGGCCCGGCGCTGCGGGCGGTGTTCGGGGTGTTCGCGGACAGCCATGCGAAGTCGTCGGTGCTGCGGGCGTGGTCGACCTGGAACCAGTTCCTGACGTTCTGTGTGGCCGACGGCCTGCTGCCGGGCAATCCGATCGGGGCGGTCGCGCGGCCGCGCACCCCTCCCCTGTCCCCCAAGCCGCTGCGCGGTGAGGACACGCCGGAGAAGCTGCTCAAGGCGGCGGCCGACGGGGATCGCAAGGCGCGGGATCCGTGGCCGGAGCGGGACGTGCTGGTGATCGCGCTGGGGCTGCTGGCCGGGCTGCGGTCGGCCGAGATGCGCACGTTGACGATGAACTCGCTGGTGGGACGGTCGGGTGAGATGCGGCTGCACGTTCACGGCAAGGGCAGCCGCGACCGGTCGATCCCCGTGGAGCCGTCGATGGAAAGGGTGATCGACGGCTATCTGGCCTCGTGTCGGACGCGGTTCCCGAAGGAGCGGTTCGGGCGGGGCGCTCCCCTGCTGCGTGACCGGGCCGGCGGGCCGATCGGGCGGGGCGCGCTGGAGTACCTGGTGAAGTCGTGTTACCGCTGGGCCGGCCTGCACGACCGGGTGCCGGTGGGTGCGAGCCTGCACGCGTTGCGGCACACCTTCGCGACCCGGTTGGCCGAGGACGGGGCGACGGCGTCGGAGATCATGGCGCTGTTGGGCCATGCGAGCCTGGCCACGAGTCAGAACTACATCGAGGCGACGGGCCGGGAGCAGCGGGCGGCGGTGGCCAGCAATCGGACGTACCGTGCGCTGGAGGACGTCGCTGATGTCGAGACGGACGCGCCGGCTCCGACCTCGTCGTGACGGGTTCGCGAGGAGGAGCGCCGGTGAAGTACCTGCTGATGATCTACATGAACGACGAGACGTGGTCCGGGTTGTCGGAGCGGGAGCGGGACGCGGTGATGGCCGGGCACGAGGAGCTGCAGCGGCTGACCCGGGAGTCCGGGGAGCTGTTGGACACCCATGCGCTGGGCAGTCCGTCGACGGTGGCGGTGGTGCGGGTGCGCGACGACGAGCCGGTGGTGACCGATGGCCCTTTTGTCGAGACGAAGGAGTACCTGGCGGGGTATTACCTGATGGACTGTGAGTCCCGGGAGCGGGCGCTGGAGTTGGCGGCGATGATCCCGGACTCGCGGTACAACGCGACGGAGGTCTGGCCGGTGATGTTCTCAGCTGGGGTGGACGTGTGAGTGCTGGTTCGGAGGTGGAGGGCCTGCTGCGCGAGTTGGCGCCGCAGGTCCTTGCCGCGTTGGTGCGGCGGCATGGGCAGTTCGACGCGTGTGAGGACGCGGTGCAGGAGGCGTTGCTGGCGGCGGCGCAGCAGTGGCCGGTAGAGGGTGTGCCGGGCAATCCGCGCGGCTGGCTGGTGACGGTGGGTTCGCGGCGGTTGGCGGATCTGTGGCGCAGTGACAGCGCGCGGCGGCGGCGTGAGGAGGCGGTGTTCGCCGCCGAGGTGGAGGACGTGGAGGTCCCGGATCGGGATGACACGTTGACGCTGCTGTTCCTGTGTTGCCATCCGGCGTTGACGGCGGCGTCGCAGGTGGCGTTGACGGTGCGTGCGGTGGGTGGGTTGACCACGGCTCAGGTGGCGCGGGCGTTCCTGGTGCCGGAGGCGACGATGGCGCAGCGGATCTCGCGGTCGAAGCAGAAGATCAAGGCGGCCGGGGCGCGGTTCGCGCTGCCGCCGGAGGGCGCCGAGCGGGCTGAGCGGCTGCGTGCGGTGCTGCACGTGTTGTATCTGATCTTCAATGAGGGCTACACGGCCACGGCCGGGGATCAGTTGTTGCGGGGTGAGCTGACCGGTGAGGCGATTCGGCTGACGCGGGCGGTGCGGCGGTTGCTGCCCGAGGACGGCGAGGTGGCCGGGTTGTTGGCGTTGATGCTGTTGACCGAGGCGCGGCGGGAAGCTCGGTCTCGGCCGGACGGGGCGTTGGTGCCGTTGGCGGAGCAGGATCGTTCGCGGTGGGACGCGGCGGGGATCGCCGAGGGCGTGAAGCTGGTGAGCGAGGCGCTGTCGACGACCCGGTTGGGTCCGTATCAGCTCCAGGCGGCGATCGCGGCCGTGCATGCGGAGGCGCCGTCGGCGGAGGGGACGGACTGGGCGGAGATCGCCGGCCTGTATGCGTTGTTGGGGCAGATCTCGCCGAATCCGATGGTGACGTTGAACCATGCGGTCGCGGTGTCGATGGTGCAGGGGCCGGCGGCGGGGTTGGCGATGTTGGCCGAGTTGGACGGCGACGAGCGGGTGTCGGAGCACCATCGGGTGGCTGCTGTGCGGGCCCATCTGCTGGAGCTGTCGGGTGACGTGGCCGGCGCGAAGGAGGCGTACCTGGCGGCGGCCCGGTTGACGTTGAGCATGCCGGAGCAGCGCTATCTGTTGGCGAAGGCCGCGAACCTCGGTTGACAACGCCTTGTCATGTTGACAGTATGTTGTCATGACTGAGACGGTGCATGTCGCGGTGTACGAGGGCTTGTCGGACTGGGAGATCGGCCACGCGCTGGCCAGTCTGCGGGGCGGGATCGGCCAGCTGTCCCCCGGTCGGTTCGCGGTGCGGACGGTCGGTCCGAGCACGGATCCGGTGCTGACCATGGGCGGGCTGCGGATCGTGCCGGACATGGAATTGGCCGAGCTGCGGCCGGCGGACAGCGCGATGCTGGTGCTGGCCGGGTCGAACGGCTGGCTGGCCGGCGATGCCGTGACCGCGCCGTTCGCCAAGGCCGCGCGCGCCTTCCTGGACGCCGGCGTGCCCGTGGCGGCGATCTGCGGCGCGGTGGCCGGGCTGGCGCGAGAGGGTCTGCTGGACGACCGTGCGCACACCGGTGCGGCGGCGGAGTTCCTGGCGTCAACTGGTTATGCCGGCGGCTCGTTCTACCGTGAGGCCGACGCGATGACGGACCGGAACCTGATCACGGCCGGTCCCACGGAGCCGGTGCCGTTCGCGCGGGAGATCTTCGCCCAGCTCGGGGTCTACTCCCCCGCCAAGCTCGACGCGTGGTTCCGTCTGTACGCCCACGGCGACGCCGCTGCCTACTACGAGCTGGCCGCATGACCCCGGCGGAGCTGCTGTCCCGGACTGCGCTGTCGGTGTTCCGGGTGCACGGCCAGATGCTGGAGGTGTCGGAGGAGCTGGCCCGTCCGGTGGGCCTGACCGCCGCGCGCTGGCAGGTGCTGGGAGCGGTGCTGCCGGAGCCGTTGCCGGTGTCGGGCATCGCACGGGCCATGGGGTTGACCCGTCAGGGCGTGCAGCGGACCGCGGATCTGTTGGTGGAGCAGGGTTTGGCCGAGTACCGGCCCAATCCGGCGCATCAGCGGGCCAAGCTGCTCGCCGTCACCGAGGACGGCCGGGCCGCCGTGCGGCGGATCAGCCCCGCTCATCAGGACCTGGCGCAGCGCCTGGCGGACAAGCTCGGTGTGGAGGAGTTCGCGCAGGTCGCGGCCTCGTTGGCGAAGCTGGTCGAGGCGCTGGACGGGCTATGACGGCCGGGTGGCGCGGTCGAAGGTGTCGGCCAGTTCGCGGCCGAATTCGGCGGCGTCGACCTCGGGGTGGAAGACGAGGCCGATGACCATGGCGTCGATGGCGCCGATGATGGCCACGGCCATGGCGTCGGCGTTGAAGGGGCCGAACTCCCCCGCGTCCTGGCCGGCGCGCAGGTGGCCGGTGAACAGGCCGAAGCGCTCGTCGACGAAGTCGGGGGTGGTGGGGGCGTTGCGGGCGATCTCCATCAGGGCGCGGACGTGGCCGGGGTGGGCGCGGACGAGCTCCATGTTGGACTCGAGGCGGGCGCGCAGCTTGGCCCGGTGGCCGGTGGCGGCCGCCATGCGCGGAAAGATGAACTCGTACGCCACCCTGGTGGCCTCGGTGAGCACTTCGCCGATGAGGTCGTCCTTGTTGGCGAAGTGGTAGGAGATCATGCCGGTGCTGGACAGGCCGGCCTGCTTGGCGATGCGGGTGAAGGACGTGGCGGCGTAGCCGTGCTCGGCGATCACGGCGATGGCGGCCGCGACGATCTGGGCGCGGCGGGCGCTCTCGGTGAAGGTCCTCCCCTTCGCGGCGTTTGCGGGCATGAGCAATATTTAGCACGAGCGAGCAGGGAGGTGCCGGTGGAGGCGTTCGTGCGGGAGCACACGACTGCCCGTGCGACGGCGTTCGTGCCCGAGATCGTGCTGCGGGTGGCCGAGGACGTGACGTCGTTGTGGGAGCTGACCGGCGGGTCCGAGCCGCCGTTCTGGGCCTTCCCGTGGGCCGGCGGTCAGGGCGTTGCCCGCTATGTGCTGGACAATCCGCAGGTCGTGGCCGGCAGGCGGGTGTTCGACCTGGCGTGCGGCTCCGGTCTGGTGGCCATCGCCTCGGCGCTCGCCGGCGCGTCGGCCGTGACGGCGTGCGATGTGGACGAGATGGCCCTGGTCGCGGCGCGGATCAACGCCGAGGCCAACGGCGTGTCCCTGACTCCCCTGGTCGCTGACGTCCTGGATTCCACTGTGGACGCCGACGTCGTATTGGCCGGGGATGTGTTCTACGACAAGGACATGACCGCTGCCGTGCTGCCGTTCCTGTTCCGGGCGGCCGCTGCCGGCGCCCTGGTGTTGGTCGGCGATCCGAGCCGGCCGTACCTGCCCAAGGCCCGTTTCGAGCGGGTCGCGGCGTACGAGGTGCCGGTGCCGCGGTCGTTGGAGGGCGTGACCGTGCTGACGACCACCGTGTGGCGACCTAAGCCTGACCGGTCCTGACGAACCCCAGTCCCGTGAGCATCCCTGCATGTTCTCGGCGTCGTCCATCGGGATTCGCCGGGACGGCCTAGGGTCTAGATCATGGCTGTTGCGACCAACGAGTCCGTGGACCGCGCCGCGCTGACGGAGTTCCTGCGCACCCGGCACCGGGCGATCATCATCACGACCAGGGCGGACGGCAGCCCGCAGTCCTCGCCGGTGACGTGCGGGGTGGACGGGGAGGGCCGGATCGTCGTGTCGACGTACCCGGAGCGGGCCAAGGTCCGCAACGCGCGGCGGGACCCGAGGGTGTCGTTCTGCGTGCTGTCCGACGAGTGGGACGGGCCGTACGTGCACGTGGAGGGCCGGGCCGAGGTGCTGGACCTGCCGGAGGCGCTGGAGCCGCTGGTGGAGTACTTCCGGGGCATCTCCGGCGAGCACCCGGACTGGGACGAGTACCGGGCGGCGATGACGCGGCAGGGCAAGTGCCTGATCCGGGTCGAGCCGACCCGCTGGGGCCCGGTGTCCACGGGCGGTTTCCCGGCCCGCCTGGCCTGATCGTCGGCCGGATGCGCCTGCCCCTGGCGGGTGCATCCGGCGCACGGAGGCGTGAACCGGGACGCGCTTCGCCGGTGTTCTGCAGCAGGGTTGGGCCGTGATCAGAACACTGCTCGTGCTGGCGGCGCTGCTGGCCGGTTCGACGCCCGCGGTGGCGGGGCCGGAGATCGTGGGTGGCCAGGTCGACACCGACGTCCATCCGTGGATCGTGGCCCTGCAGACCGAGGAGAACCAGGAAGCGGGCACCCACTACTGCGCCGGTGAGCTGATCACCGCGGAGTGGGTGCTGACCGCGGCGCACTGCGTGGATTCGAGCACCGTCGACGACACCGCCCGCGTCGGCTCGAACAACCGAGCCGTGAACGGGACGGTCGTCGGGATCAGCCAGGCCGTGCCGCATCCGTCCTACGACGAGAACACCGGTCACAACGACATCGCCCTGATCCGGTTGGCCCGACCCGTCACCCAAGCGCCCGTGGCGATGGCCGCTGGCAGCGCTTGGGAGGGTGTCACGCTGCGGGTGCTCGGTTGGGGCCAGACATGCCCGACCCACGGCTGCGACCAGGGGTCGAACCTGCTGCGCCGGGTGGACAACGCCGTCCTGTCCCAGCCGCAGTGCCGTGCCGACGGCATCAACCTCGACCCCGCCAGCGAGCTGTGCCTGGACAGCCGTGACGGCCGCACCGCCTGCTTCGGCGACTCCGGCGGACCCGCGCTGAGCAACGGCCAGGTCGTCGGCATCGTCAGCCGTGGCGGGCCGTCCTGCGGCGCCACCGACACGATCGCGATCCGCGTGCAGGCCTACGCCGATTGGATCCGCCAGACCATCGGCTGAGCAGCGGGGCGGTGGTGCCGCGGACAATGCCGCGGCACCACCGTTTCTCATCGGCGGGCCACCACCAACAGTCGGTGGCTGCCGAGTTGGAACTCCCCGCGGTCGGTGTCGCCGTACAGCTCCACGTCCTCGTAGCCGGCGGCGGTGAGCATGCGGGAGAGCTCGGCGGCGGTGTAGACGTGCTGGACGCAGGTGGACTGCTGGGTGCGCTCCCCCATGGTGAAGGTGAAGTCGATCAGCAGGCGGGCTTGCGTCGCGTCGTAGTGGTTGGCGGCGACCATGTCGACGCCGCCGGCGGCCATGGAGATGGTGCCGGGCGGGTGGGGCAGGATGGCCTCGGCGACGCAGCCGTAGTCGAGGACGAGCGTGGGCGCGGCGGCGGCGAGGTCGGCCAGGAACCGCGTGTTGGCGGCGTGGTCGAGGTAGCCGAAGCTGTTGCCCATGCAGATGGCCAGGTCGGCGGCCAGGCCGTGAGTGGCCAGGTCGGTGAGGTCGGCCAGTCGCCAGTCCACGTCCGAGGAGGAGCCGCGGGCGTGGGCGAGTGCCTCGGCGGAGATGTCGAGGCCGGTGAGGTGGAAGCCGCGCCGGGCGAGTTCGACGCTGTGGCGGCCGCTGCCGCACGGCACGTCCAGGACGGTGGCGCCGGGCCACAGCCCGGTGGCGTCGAGGATGAAGTCGATCTCGGCGGCGGTCTGCTCGGGCGGGACGGCGCCGCGCCAGAAGGTGTTGGCCAGTTCGGTGAAGAAGTCCGTGTACCACGGCAAGGTGAGAGCTCCTGGTGAATGCGAGGCGATCAGTTCGCAGAAGTCACCGGGCAGGCTGAAGCACACGCCCGGCGGGTCCGGGGGTGCCCATGGCATCGACCTTGTCTGTGCGGCACGTCAGGTTCACGGTGACCGTACTACTGCCCCACGAGCGTCTCGTCGCGAATTCGGTTATCCGGCCGACCAGGTCCCGCCCCAGCCGGCGGGGTCCTCCAGCAGGGTGCAGACCGTGCCGTACGGGTCGGCGATGGCGGCGATGACCCCGGCGGGGGCCTCGCGGGGCTCGATCAACAGGGTCGCGCCGCCGGCGACGGCGGTCTCGGTGACCAGGGTGATGTCGGTGGCGGCGAGGTAGCACATCCAGGAGGCGCCGACACCCGCGGCGGTGGCCTCGTCGACGAGCAGCCGGCCGGCGATGGCACGGGCGCCGGCGTCGTCGGGGGCGTCAAACAGGGCGAACGGCTTGACGTCGGTGTCGGCCCGCAGGGCCCAACCCAGCTGCGCGGCCCAGTAGTCGTCGGTGGTGTCGGCGGTCATGAGCTCGAGCCAGCAGGGTTCGCCGTGGCGGGGCGGCGGGGCCCACGGTCCGTGGCGAACGCGTCCGGGGTCGAGGGTGGCGGTGACGCCGGCGGGGTCGGCCAGCAGCGCGGTGGGCCGGCCGCCGAGGACGGGGTGCCAGCCCGGGGTCTCCCAGTCGGCGGGTCTTCGGATCAGGGCGGCCAGCCGGTCGCCGACCCAGCATCTCAGGGTGCCGTCGTCGGCCGGCATGACGATCCAGCCGAACAGGCTCCGGTAGTGCTCGGCCGACCCGGCCGGGTCGTTGCTGCGCAGCTCGACACGGCGCAGCCCCTTGACGGGGACGTCCTCGGGCACGAGGGGTTTCCTTCTCTGGCGGAGGTCAGGAACGCCCATCCTCGGCCGCCGGCAGCTCGCCGTACAAGGCCCCATCCGGCCGCTTCAGCACGCTGCCCAGCGGTTTCGGCTTGCCGAGGTGGAAGCCCTGGCCGACCGAGACGCCGAGCTTGGACAGCACCTCCACCTGCGCGGGCCGCTCCACCCACTCGGCCACGACGGACAGGTCGAAGCCGCGGGCGATCTCCAGGATGCCGGAGACCAGCACGGCGTCGCGGGTGCCGGAGTCGATGCCGCGCACGAACTCGCCGTCGATCTTGAGGCCGGTGATGGGCAGGTGCTTGAGGTGCACGAAGGAGCCGAAGCCGGCGCCGAAGTCGTCCAGGGCGATGCGGCAGCCGGTGGCGCGGACCTGGTGGGCGAGGCTGCGGGCGGCGTCGAGGTTGGTGACGGCCGCCGTCTCGGTGATCTCGAAGCCGAGCCGGCCCGGGGCCACGCCGGAGGAGGCGAGGCGGTCCAGCACGAAGTCGGCGAAGTCCTCGTCCTCCAGGGTTCGCCCGGAGACGTTGACGTCGAAGCGCAGGTTGGGGTCGGGGTGGGCGACGAGGGTGTCGATGGCCTTGCCGAACACCCAGCGGTCGATCTCCAGCACGAGGTCGCTGCGTTCGGCGGCCGGCAGGAAGTCGGCCGGCCCGAGCAGCGGGAGCTGGCCGTCCTCCAGGCGCAGCAGCAGCTCGTAGCCCAGGGTGCGGCCCGAGGACAGGGCGACGATGGGCATGGCGTGCAGGGCCAGGTCGCCGTGTTCGAGGGCCTTGCGCAGGCGGTCCTGCACGGAGACGCGCTTGGCGGTGTCGGCGTAGTGGCCTGGGTCGTAGACGGTGACGCGGTTGCGGCCGGCGTTCTTGGACGCGTACAGGGCGAGGTCTGCGTTGGCCAGCACGGCCTCCCAGCCTTCGCCGGAGGTGAAGCCGGCGACGCCGGTGCTGACGGTCATCCGGGTGGTCGCTCCCCCGGCCACCAGCGGCAGCCCGGCGACGGCGTCACGCAGGCGGGCAGCGACCTCGGAGGCGTCCTGCTCCTCGCAGCCGGGCAGCACGACCGCGAACTCGTCACCGCCGAGACGGCCCAGCAGCTGGCCGGGTTCGAGGCGTTCGCGCAGCGCGGCGGCCATGGTGCGCATGAGCCGGTCGCCGACGGCGTGCCCGCGCAGGTCGTTGACGTCCTTGAAGTTGTCCAGGTCGAGCAGCAGCAGGGAGCCGGTGCCGCCGGCGGCCAGCTGCCGTTCCAGCTCGCGGGTGAGCGCGCGGCGGTTGGGCAGGCCGGTGAGGGGGTCTTCCTCGGCCAGCTGGCGCAGTTCGTCCTGCAGTCGGCGGTCCTGGGTGACGTCGTGGCAGGTGCCCATCATGCGCACCGGCGTGCCGTCCTCGTCGCAGATGACCTCGCCGAAGCACTCGAAGAAGCGCTCGTTGTCGACGCCGACGAGCATGCGGTGGGAGAAGGTGAAGCGGTCTCCGTTGGCGCGGGCGACGGCGAGGCTGGTCGCGATCATCTCCCGGTCGTCGGCGTGCACCTTGCCCATGTAGCCGGCGAAGTCCAGCTCGGTGCCGGGCTCCAGGCCGAACATCTCCAGCAGGGCGTCCGACCACAGCACGCGGTCGGTGGTGATGTCCCACTCCCAGTTGCCCATTCGGCCCAGCACCTGGGCGCGGCGCAGCGCGTTGGCCTGCTGGGTGGCCTCCAGCTCGCGGTCGCGCCACGAGGTGATGTCCATGATCCGGTAGAGCAGCTCGTCGCCACCGGGCAGCGCGGTGCAGCTGATCTCCAGCCAGCGGTGCTCGTCGCCCTCCAGCCCGGCGGCCTGCACGACCATGCCGGGATCGGGGCTCTCGGGCGCGCCCGGCAGCAGCGCCGGCAACGACCGGCCCAGCGCCTGGTCGGCGGGCACACCGATGAGCGTGCCCAGCGCCGGGTTCGCCCAGTTCAGTTTGCCGTGCAGGTCCGTGACCCCGAATCCGACGTCCGCCCATCGCAGGACGTGGTTGTGCACGGCGCCGTGGTCCGCCACCAGCTCCTCCTTGCCACCCGGCGCCATAGTTGTCGGTTCACCGGCCACTGGGCAAGCCCGAGCCGGTCACCGGAGGCGTTCCAACCCGGTGGCGGTGCCCAGCAGTGCCCGCGCCATCGAGTGCAGTTCGTCCGGTTCCGCCCCGTCGGCCACCGCGGTGGCGATG
Organism: Kutzneria sp. NPDC051319; assembly: GCF_040682195.1. Taxonomy (NCBI): domain Bacteria; kingdom Bacillati; phylum Actinomycetota; class Actinomycetes; order Pseudonocardiales; family Pseudonocardiaceae; genus Kutzneria; species Kutzneria sp. NPDC051319. The sequence continues at coordinate 96,344 of NZ_JBFBAM010000033.1, forward strand.
TCCTCGGCGGCGCACCGGAGCTGGAACAGCCTGTCCTGGAGGTTGGCCAGCTCCGTGCTGGACAGCACCACCGCGTCCTCGGGCAGCCCGCCGCGTTGCACGGCGCTGCGGCGCTCGTAGGCGCGCTGCCGGCAGGTCTGGGCGCAGTACTGGCGGCGACGCCCGAACTGGCCGTCCGCGGGCAGCCGTTGGCCGCACCACGCGCAGTGCCGCGTCGCCACCCGTCGCCGGGTGCTGGTGACCTCCATGGGCGGCGAGGTTATCCGTTCATCTCGCAGTGATCGAAAGCGCCACGCCGCTGGGGCAGACTGCGCACTGTGCAGAGTGGACATCCGTACCTGGCCGACGGGCCGTATCCGCGCGCTTTGGCCCACCGTGGCTGGCATCTCGGCGACCTGTCCGGCATGGAGAACTCGCTGAGCTCGTTCCGGCAGGCGATCGCCGAGGGCTTCCGGTACATCGAGACCGACGTGCAGGCCACCACGGATGGGGTGGTCGTCGTGCAGCACGACGACGTGCTGGATCGCACCACCGACCGGCAGGGTGTGATCAACCAGCTGCCGTGGTCGGAGGTGGGAAAGGCGCTGGTCGGCGGGCGGGAGGCGATCCCGACGCTGGAGGCCGTGCTGGAGGAGCTGCCGACGGCTCTGCTCAACGTGGACGTGAAGGCCGACAACGCGGCCGGCCCGGTGCTGCGGGTGCTGGAGCGGTGCAACGCCTGGGACCGGGTGTGCCTGGCGTCGTTCTCCGACGCGCGGCTGGCCCGGCTGCGCAAGGCGGCCGGTCCCAAGCTGATCACCTCGATGGGGCCGGCGACGGTGTTCGCGCTGTGGTCTTCCGGACGGTGGCCGCTGCTGGGCACGCGCCGGTTCGTGCAGGGCGCGATGGCCCAGGTGCCCGAACAGCAGGGGCCGCTGCGGGTGGTGGACCACAAGTTCGTCGACGGCGCCCACCGGCTCGGGCTGGAGGTGCACGTGTGGACCATCAACACCGAGGATCGCATGCGGGCCCTGCTGGACCTGGGTGTGGACGGCCTGGTCACCGACCGCCCCGACCTGCTCCGTGACGTTCTGCGATCACGAGGCCAGTGGCCGGCCTAGGTCCTGATGCAGGGAAGGACGCCTTACCCGCGTTCAACGCGGGTAAGGCGTCCTTCCCTGCATAACGGGGTGGTCACCGAGAGTGGTGACCGAGGGG